>NZ_JBFRGL010000003.1:0-183771 GCF_052115325.1 Arthrobacter sp. 2RAF22
CCGTGACACCCGGAAACCACACCGGAACGCAAGAAAGCGAACCAAGAATTTGGTTTCCATTTGAAAGGGGGTCGGTCGCAATCTTTCCGCATCAGCGGCGGCGACTCGATCTACTTTACACACCCCCAAGACCCCACGCAAATCACCCCCACAGCACCATCCTGCGCTTCAAAACCCGCTACAACACGGCAATTCCGCGCCCAGTGCCACCTGAGTGAAAGCCTTTAGGGCCGCCAGCCAAAAACATGCCGTGCGTCACAGACAACGCGCCGCACCAGCAAACAAAGCGGACTAGTGCGCGGCTGCGCCCTCGGTTTTGCGCATCATGGTGGACAGCACTACGGCAACCACCGCAATCAAAGTGGCCGTCAGGAATGCGGCCTGCATCCCGGCAACAAAGCCGGACGCAGCCGAGACCACCGCGAAGATCGAAACCAGGAGCGCAGTCCCCGCGGCACCCGCCACCTGCTGCAGTGTGCTCATGATGGCCGAGCCGTGCGAATAGAGGTGCGGCGGAAGCGGGTTGAGGCCAGTGGTGAACGCCGGCGTGAACAGCAAAGCCAACCCCAGGCTAAGCACTGCGTAAAGGACCACGACCCACCACAGGGGGCTGCTCGCGTTGAGCATTGAGAACTGCCACAGCGTGAGCACCAGCAGGATGGAACCCGTGACAGTCAGTGGAAGCGGGCCTATCCTGTCGAACAACCTGCCGACCACCGGACCGAGCAGGCCCATCGCCAAGCCGCCCGGAAGGAGCGCCAGGCCGGTCTCCATTGGCTGCAGGTGGAGAACGTTTTGCAGGTAGAGCGGTAGCAGGATCACTCCGCCGAACAGGGCCATCATGGCAACCACCATGAGCAGGACCGAGACCGTGAACATGCGGAAGTTGAATGCCCTGAGGTCCAGCAGGGGCGCGTCGGACTTCTGCAATTTGAGCTGGCGGAAGACGAACGCCACCATGCACAGGACGCCGATCACGAGTGCAGCGATCGGAACGGCGGTTGCTCCGGAGTGGCCGCCGATCTGGCTCAGTCCATAGACCAGCCCACCGAAGGCAGGAACGGTCAGGACTACCGAGACGAAGTCCAACCTGACGTTGCCGCGTTCACCGACGTTGGTCAGGAACTTGGCGCCAATGCCCATCGCCAACAAGGCCACCGGCAGTACGAAGACGAACATGACTCGCCACGAGAAGTGGTCGAGGATGATCCCGGAAACCGTGGGACCCAAGGCCGGCGCAACCGAGATGGCAATGGTCACGTTGCCCATCACGGCACCCCGGCGGGACAGAGGCACCAAGGTCAAGATGGTCGTCATCAGCAGCGGCAGCATAATTGCCGTGCCGCCCGCTTGGACGATGCGCGCCAACAAGAGCACTCCAAAACCCGGGGCCAGTGCCGCGAGCAGGGTACCGCCGCTGAACAGTCCGATGGCCAGGAGGAACGCAGCTCGAGTGGTGAGCCTCTGGAGGATGAAGCCGGTGGTGGGGATGACCACGGCCATGGTCAGCATGAATCCAGTGGAGAGCCACTGGACAGTAGGCGCGTCGACATTGAGGTCCGTCATGAGCCGCTGCAAGGCGACGTTCATGATGGTCTCGTTGAGGATCACTACGAAGGTGGCCACAAGGAGCGTGACGATGACGGTGACAGACTCGCGCGACATCCTGTCGCTGGCTTGCTGTGTCCCTGTTTCCGGCATGGGGTTGCCGTGCGCGTCGGATGTGACGTCGGTAGACATGAGGATCCCTCAGCTTTGGGTGCGATGGTTTCCGGCGCTCGTCACCGGTGAAGATTGCAACAGTCTAAGCCTCAACGGCATTCCCGTCAGCAGCTTAATCCAAACGTTTGCGTACTGGCATCCGGAAGTTAAGAGAGTTCAGGAACCCAGCGGCAGGTTGTCGATCAACCGCACGGGCCCGACCTTCGCCGCAATGATCGCAAGCCCTTCGCCCCGGAAGGGAGTTTCCTTGCAGTTTTCGGCGAGCGGTTCCAGCGTGCGGGGATCGACGACGTCGAAATAGTCCAGCTTCACGAGGGGCTGCGATTCAACGAGCGCGACGGCGGAGTCCAGCTCGAGCGGCTCGTTCGCCAGGGCACGGGACTCGAGCAGGCGGAGGGCGCGGGACAGCACCAAGGCCGCTTCACGCTCTTGTTCGGAAAGGAAACGATTCCTGCTGGAAAGGGCCAGCCCGTCCGCGTTGCGCACAGTAGGTACGGCCACGATGTCCACCGGAAAGCTGAGATCTGCCACCATCCGCTTCACGAGCGCCAACTGCTGGGCATCTTTCTGGCCGAAGTACGCGCGGTACGCGGCAGCACCGCCGTCGGCGGCTGGACCGCCCGGCAGTCCGTAGTGCAACAGTTTGGCGACCACCGTTAGGGCGCCGTCGAAGTGGCCGGGGCGCGAGGCGCCCTCCCATTTCTCGCCCAGCGGTCCCGAAGTCACCCGGACCAGCGGCTCCCCACCGGGGTAAACCTCTTCTACGGAAGGGGCGAAGACGAGATCCACGCCCTCGGCGTCAAGGAGAGCCATGTCGGCATCAAGCGTGCGCGGGTAGCGTTCGAGGTCCGCGGCCTCGCCGAATTGCAGAGGGTTCACGAAGATGGAGGCCACCACTACGTCGTTCTGTTCGACGGCGGTGCGGGCCAGAGCCGCGTGACCCGTGTGCAGCCCTCCCATCGTCGGGACGAGGCCCTGCGAGCTCCCGCGCTTTTCCGCGAGCAACCGCGCGCTTTCTGCCCGCAATTCCGCTGCAGTGGTCACAAGTTTGATGGCCATTCTCAGTTTCCTTCCTGCGTCCCGGCAGCGTCGTTGCCTGGACGGTCTTCACCGTTGTCCGGCGTACCCGAGGCGTCCAAGGCGTTGTTGATGTCGCCAAGCTGGCCCTCTTTGAGCAGTCCGCGATTGACAGCCCGGCGGGCCGTGGCGCGGGCCATGGCCCGGTAGGCGACGAGGACATCGCCGCCGGCACCGCCGTCGTACTCCTTGAGGGCCTCCGCGTGGGCGGCGACGGTCCCCACATCCCCGCGGGCCACGGGCCCGGTCAGTGCCGATTCGCCTGAGGCCAGGGCGTTCTCCAAGGTGGCGCGGAGCAAGGGGCCGAGCATGCGTTCCGGCGCGTCGACGCCGATATCCCGGAGCAATTGGGAGGACTGGGCCACAAGGGTGACCATATGGTTCGAGCTGTGCGCGAGGGCCGCGTGGTAAAGCGTGCGATCGGCCTCGGCAATGGCCACCGGTTCAGCGCCCATCTCCACCACGAGGGCTTGGGCGATGGGCAGCATCGCGGCGTCGGCAGTGACCCCGAACGTGCAGTCCATGAGCCGGGTGAGGTCCAGGCTCATGCCCGTGAACGTCATGGCCGGGTGGAGGGCGAGCGGAATGGCGCCTGCGGCGCGGACCGGTTTCAGTATTCCGACGCCGAAGCGGCCGGACGTGTGCGCCACGAGCTGTCCTGGCTGCCATGCGCCGAGCTTGGCCAGTCCTGACACGAGTTCGCCGAGCGCATCGTCCGGAACGGCAAGGAGCACCAACTCGGACCGCTCCACGATCTCCTGGATTTCGAGGATCGGGACCCCCGGCAGCAGCGACTCGGCCCGCTCCCGGCTCGCCTCCGACACTGCGGAAACCCCGACGACGGCGTGCTCGGCCCCGCGCAGGGCCGCACCCAGTACGGCACCCACCTTGCCGGCGCCAATGATTCCTACGCCGAGTCGTCCTGGCCTAGCCATGGTCGGGTTCCTCCTGGGTTGATGCACGCCGCATGGCAGGCGTGGCGGGCGGGGCCGGCATGGCGGCGGACGGAAGTTGCGCCAACCATTGCTCGGAACTCTGCAGTTTGCGGGCTTTCCGCGCCCGGGCCGCCTGCTGGTCGAACAAGCCGACTGCTTCCTCGGTGGCTGCCTGGATGAGGCGGGGCGCTACCGGTCCCGGAGTCGTATGCAACACGAGGTCGGCGACGCCGAAGAGCCGGGCCAACGGACCTTGGTGGAGGGCGATCGACTGCGTTCGTTGATGCGGGACCATCACCAACTTCCGCCACAAGCGACCGGAGCGCAGCAGCAGGGCCGTGTCCGTTGAAAGGAAGCCGTTGCGTCGCCAGCCCAACGGGGAAAGAATCCAGGCACGCTTGGGGGTAGTGACAAAGCCGGCGCCTGAATCCAGTCCGGTCAACCCGGCGGTGAACACCCGTTCAGGATCGGCGGTACCAGGATCGGGCAAGACGAGCGAGAGCATCATCATCACTTCAGGCTTCCGGCCGACCGGAAGCAACAGGGTCCGGTGCTCGCCTTCGCTGCGGTGGTGTTCACCGTAGCCGGCAACGTTCACGTGGATCCTGTACCAGCCGAGAATCCGCCACAGCGGCGGCTGCGTGACCTTGAGGGCCTGAATGCGGCCGGGAGGCACGGTTTGGGCCCGGGTGTCCAGGAGCCCGTAGCGCACACGGATCCCGTCCGGGGAAATTGCCGCCGTAAAGTTGTAGCCCGTGTTGAACGATCGCCAGTAGGCGGTTCCCAAGCCGAGGATTGCCGGAATCAAGTAGAGGATGAAGGCCCGGGACTCGGTCAGCACTGACACCAACACGGACGCGATGGCGCTGAGCACAATGAAGAGGCTCTGCTCGCTCAGGATCAGCGAACCGACAAGCCGTCCAGGCGGCACGTAGAGCACCACCTGCTCGGGGGCCTCGGGCACCTCGACCGTTTCGCTCCCGTCAGCAATGCCGGCGGCCCGGCCCAGGATCGTGGCACGGAGCTGTTTGGCCTGGGAGAGCCTGAGGTAAGAGAGCCGCACGGCCGAATGGCCGGCGTCGGCCACCTCGAACTTCAGCTCCGCGAGCCCGAAAATACGGGCAAGCAGGGGCTGCACGATGTCGATGGCCTGGACCCGGTCAAGCCGCGCCTGGCGCTGCTGCTTGAACAGGAAGCCGGTGTTGACCCTTACGTAGCCTTCGGCAAGCTGGTACCTGGTGAAGTACCAGCTGAGGACGAAAGAACCCAAAGCCAGTAACAGCACGACGCCGCCCCCGGCCAGGAGCCAGAGCGTCCGTTCGTTGAAGTTGTCGCCTATGGTCCCGCGGCCTTGGAGGGCCCGTTCGAAGGTATCGCGGCCGAAGAAATAGACGATCGCCGCCAGTGCCACCCATCCCCGCACGAAGGGCGACGCCGGGTGGACGCGGTGCCAGTCGCCGTCGACGACGGTGTGTTCATGGGTCACAGCCCGGCCAGCCTCGCTTCGCCGCGGGCCGAAAGCTGCTCGCGCAGCCGTGCGCCTTCAGCGGCGGGAAGTCCGGGAAGGTGGGCGTTGGTTCCGGCTGAAGCGGTGTGGAGTTTGAGGGTGCACAGCCCGAGGACCCGCTCGACAGGTCCAACCGCAACGTCGACGTATTGCATCCGGCCGTAGGGAACCACCATGGTCCGCTGGAAGAAGATGCCGCGGCGGATCAGCAGGTCGTCGTCACGTTCCGCATAGCCGATGGCCCTCACTTGCCTCGGAATCAACACAAGCCGCCACAGGCCAACCAGCAGAAAGGCCGCGGGAACGGCGACGGCGAGCCACAGCGGTGGCCACTTCCACCATCCCAGTTCAACGAAAAGCAAGGGCAAGCTGAACAGGCCGATCGTGATCACGTGGCCAATGGCCCACCCGAAAATCCGCACGGTCACGTATTTCCGCGAAACGCGCAGCCACTGGATGCCAGGAGGATCAATCGCCGCGGTATGCATATTCGCCTTCGCCCTTGGCCTCGCCACGACGTGGATCCCTGACGCCGGGGCCGCCTTCCAGGTCTTCCGGAGGGATTCGGCAGAACCGCTCCACCACGAGGCCCACGATGGCCATGATGAGCCCGCCGCCGCCCATGATGAGCGCGAGCCACAAGATGCCTTGGTCGCTCCGGAAGCTCCAGAGCCGGAGTTGCTCAATCACGATTCCCACATGCCAGCCCAGCAGCACCGCGCCGGCATAGGCGCAGGCCTGGGCCAGGATCAGGGTTCGCGCCGCCAAGATGGGGTTGAGCATGGTCTTTTTCTTGCCGTTGCGCCACCGCAGGACGCGGATGCCCATGATCAAGGTCAGCACGGCGATGAAGCCCATGGTTATCAACGCGGAAGGAGGAAGAACCGGCGTCGCCATGCTGTAGCGCGTAGTGAGCACGGTGGTCAGCCAGCCGATGGCGGCAAGAACGACGGCGATGATCGCCAACAAGAGCGGTCGCATGGCCTTCATGGACTATTCCACCGCTCCCGCGGCAGCGACGCTGCCGGATCCATCGAAACCGTCGAAAGGCCGAAGCCCGGGAAAGTCCTCGGCTTTGGCGGCCAGCTCGGCGACGCTCTCACCGTTGAGCCGCGCAGCAGGGTCCAGGAGGGCCCACGGATAGAGCACGAAGGCCCGCTCCGCAGCCCGCGGATGCGGCAGGGTCAGTGTTTCGTCGTCGCTTCTGAACTCGCCATAGACGATGATGTCCACGTCCAATGTGCGGGGGCCCCAGCGGACCTCGCGGACCCGGTGGTGCATTTGTTCGACGTCGTGGCAGTGTTGCAACAGTTCCAGCGGCGTAAGCGTGGTCTCAATGGCGATCACCATGTTGAGGAAATCCGGTTGCCCCACAGGCCCGCCCACGGCTTTCGTCTGTACCACCGGGGAGACTCCGAGCAGGCGGATTTCCGGGCGGTCAACGAGGTCGGCGACCGCGGTGGAGAGGGTGTCGTTCCGCTCACCCAGGTTGCTGCCCAAGGCCAGGATGGCTTTCGTGAAACGGGAGGTCATGCACGCTCCCTGTGGACACTGACGGTGACGTCACCGAAGGGTACCTCGATGGGGGCCTTGGGTTTGTGGACCGTGACATCGACGGCGGCAACGTTGAAGCCAGCCAGGATCCCCTCGGCGATCCGTACGGCGAGAGCCTCGATCAGGTTGAGGGGTTCGCCCGTAATGAGGGATGTGATGTACTCGGCCACTTCGCCGTAGTGCGCCGTGAACTGCAGGTCATCGGTTTCCGCTGCCTTGCTGAAATCGGTGTACAGCACCGCGTCGACGACGAACGGCTGTCCGTCCCGGCGCTCGAAGTCGAAGACGCCGTGATGCCCGACGGCGGTCACGCCGGTCAGTGTGATCCTGTCCAAACCGGTTCCTCCCCCTTTGTCCACGAAGCTTAGTGTCTGATGCGTGCGGCAACCTTGACGGCGTCAAGGCTGGGGCCGACGTCGTGGACGCGCACGGCCCAGGCGCCGTTCGCGGCACTGATAGCCGTGATGGCAGCGGTTGCATGATCGCGCTCCGCCGGTGCCGCCGCCTTGCCGGCCACCGTCAGGAGCGTCCCGAGGAAACGCTTGCGGGAAGCTCCAATCAGGACCTTGTGGCCAAGTTCATCCAGCTTGCCGATGTACTTGAGGAGTTGCCAGTTCTGGTCCTCGTCCTTGGAGAAGCCCAGGCCTGGATCCACAATGATTTGCTCCGGTGTGACGCCTGCCGCGTAGAGCTTGTCGCGGACGCCCTTGAGCTCTTCGATGACTTCGTCAACCACATTGCCGTAGTCGGCAAGGCTGTTCATGGTCTCGGCGTCGCCCCGGCGATGGGTCAGGACATAGGGCACTTTGGTGCGTGCAACGAGTTCGGCCATCTCAGGTTCGAGGCTCAGCCCTGAGACATCGTTGATGATCGCGGCTCCTGCCTCCACGGCCGCGGCGGCCGTCGACGCATGTGTCGTGTCGATGCTGACGAGCGCTCCCGCCTTCACGAGTGCCTGAATCACCGGCAAGACCCGGCGCTGTTCTTCTTCCGGGGAGACGGGCTCGGCGCCCGGGCGGGTCGATTCGCCGCCGACGTCGATGATGTCCGCTCCCGCGTACAACATGCGCAATGCGTGGGCGATGGCGGTGTCCGCCGTGGGGTGCTTTCCGCCGTCGCTGAATGAATCCGGCGTGACGTTCAAAATTCCCATGACGAGCGTGCGGTCGGCCGGCAGGTCCGCGAAGCGGGCAGCTGGACGGGGTTTGCGGAGAATGGGCAGGGGGCTGGTAGCCGGGCCCGTTCCTGGTGCTGCTGCGAGGGAATCCATGGTCTTTGTTACCTTCCGAGTATGAGGCTCATGGCTTCGGCGCGGGTGGCCGGGTCATGAAGTTGCCCGCGCACTGCGCTGGTGACGGTCTTGGCGCCGGGCTTGCGGATGCCACGCATGGACATGCACATGTGTTCGCATTCGACGACGACGATCGCGCCCCTGGGCTTGAGGTGGGTCACGAGCGCTTCGACGATCTGGGTGGTCAGGCGTTCCTGCACTTGGGGGCGGCGGGCATAAATGTCGACGAGGCGGGCCAGCTTGCTCAGCCCCGTCACTTTGCCGTCGTGGGAAGGGATGTATCCAACGTGCGCGACGCCATGGAACGGCACCAAATGGTGCTCGCACGTGGAATAGAACGGGATGTCCTTGACCAGCACAAGTTCCTCATGGTCGAGGTCGAACGTGGTGGACAGGACATGTTCGGGATCCTGGTGCAGGCCCGCGAACACCTCGGCGTAAGCCTTGGCTACGCGCTTCGGCGTATCCACCAGTCCGCCACGGTCCGGGTCCTCGCCCACCGCAATGAGGATCTCGCGGACGGCCGCCTCGATGCGGGGGCGGTCGACCTTATATGAGTGGTGGCCGTGGCCGTGGCCACCTGATTTTCCCCCGGAGGCGTCGCCAAAGTCGTCACTGGCGGCACCGCTGAAGTCGTCGTCGTCGATGTGAGTCACAGCAGAAAGCTTAGCCTTGATGCGAAACGTCGGTGCCCGCGTCAGGTCCTTGACCAGTGAATGACTCCTGGCTGCCGACTCCCTGCGGGTGCGGGGGCTGGGCGTCCAAAGGCTCTTCGAGACGAGCTGCCTTGGCTTGTTCCTGGGCTTCGCGCTCGGCCTTCTCCGCACGGGATTCCACCGGAGGGATGGTCTGGACCGGACGGGACTCCTTGGAGAGCCATACCTCGCGGAAATCACGCTTGCGGATGTCGCGGAAGATGTGGGCGATCTCGGCCTGGTTCAGCGTTTCGCGCTCAAGCAGCTCAAGGGCCAACTGGTCCAGGACGTCGCGGTTCTCGGTCAGGATGGCATAGGCCTCGTCGTGGGCCTGATCGATCAGGCGGCGCACTTCCTCGTCAACGATGTACGCCACCGAGTCCGAGTAGTTGCGTTCCTGTGCCATGTCCCGGCCGAGGAACGGCTCGCCGCCGCCGGCGCCAAGCTTCACGGCGCCGATGCGCTCGCTCATGCCGAACTGGGTGACCATCTTGCGCGCAGTTCCAGTGGCCTTTTCGATATCGTTCGAGGCGCCCGTGGAGGGGTCGTGGAAGACGATTTCCTCTGCAACGCGGCCACCCATGGCATAGGCCATCTGGTCGAGGAGTTCGTTGCGCGTGATCGAATATTTGTCGTCCTCGGGAACGACCATCGTGTAGCCGAGTGCGCGGCCTCGGGGCAGGATAGTGATCTTCGTGACAGGGGCTGAATTGCGCAATGCCGCTGCCACCAGGGCGTGGCCGCCTTCGTGGTAGGCGGTGATCTTCCGCTCCATTTCCTTCATGACGCGGCTGCGCTTCTGCGGGCCGGCCATGACGCGGTCGATTGCCTCGTCCAGGGCGCGGTCGTCAATCAGGTTGGCATTGGACCTGGCCGTCAGGAGTGCGGCCTCGTTGAGCACGTTGGCAAGGTCGGCACCCGTGTAGCCCGGGGTCTTCTTCGCGACGCCTTTGAGGTCGACGCCGTGGGCCATCGGCTTGCCCTTGGCGTGGACGTTCAGGATCTGTTCACGACCAATCAGGTCCGGTGCCTCAACAGTGATCTGGCGATCGAAGCGGCCCGGACGGAGCAGGGCAGGGTCCAGGACGTCCGGACGGTTGGTTGCCGCGATCAGGATGACGTTGGTCTTGACGTCGAAGCCGTCCATTTCGACGAGGAGCTGGTTAAGGGTCTGCTCGCGCTCGTCGTTGCCGCCGCCGATACCGGCGCCACGGTGACGTCCGACGGCGTCGATCTCGTCAACGAAAATGATGGCGGGCGCATTGGACTTGGCTTGCTCGAAAAGGTCCCGGACGCGCGAAGCACCGACGCCTACGAACATTTCGACGAAGTCCGAGCCCGAGATGGAGAAGAACGGGACGCCGGCCTCGCCTGCGACGGCGCGGGCCAGGAGGGTCTTGCCGGTGCCCGGAGGGCCGTACAACAGCACGCCCTTGGGGATCTTCGCGCCGACGGCCTGGAACTTCGCCGGTTCTGCGAGGAATTCCTTGATCTCCTGGAGCTCTTCGACGGCTTCGTCCGCACCGGCAACGTCAGAGAAGGTAACCTGCGGCATGTCCTTGTTGACCAGCTTGGCCTTCGACTTCCCGAACTGCATCACCTTGGAACCGCCGCCTTGCATGCGGGAGAGCAGGAACCAGAAAAGCACACCCAGCAGGAGGACGGGGATGAGGAGGGAGAACAGTCCGGAGAACCAGTTGTTCTCGACGGGCTGGTCCGTGAAGCCACTGGACGGCTGGGCGTTGGTGACGGCCTTGACGACATCCCCGGCTCGCGCGGTGACGTAGAAGAACTGGACGTTCTTGCCTTTGTCCTGGCCATCGATGACGAGGTTGTCTTTCAGCGTCAGGTCAACGCGGTTCTCGGCATCGTAGATTTTGGCCTGGTCCACCTTGCCGCTCTGCGAGAGGATCGCGAGGCCCTTGTCGGTGTCGATACGGGTGGATCCGCCGGGGGCAAGGGTTGCAAATGCCACCAGGAGCAAGCCGACTACGACAACAATCCAGATGCCCGGGCCCTTGAAGAAACTCTTAGCTTTCATCTGTTCGGGGGCTCCGCCCCGTCCCTCCTGGTAGTGCTGCACGGCGCAGCTTCTGCGCGCGTGTGGTGCTGCGTCAGTTTCTAGCTTTACACCGTTCGGAGTGATTCACGCACAGTGAGAGGCAAAAGTTCCCTCTAGGCGTACATGAACACGGAATTCCGGAAGTTCCCGGGGGAAATCCACCGTTCTTTCAGGATCCCCGCGCAACGGGTCGAACGCAATCGTCGAACGGTTGCAACTACTGCACGGTACAGACCGGGTTGGCGCCCGCCAGTCCCATGGATGCGTTTGCCGTGGCCAAGGAGGAGACCCACCCCGAGCCGTCCTTCGTCTGCAGATAGACACCGTAGGAGCCCCCCAGCAAACCGCCGAGCACGCCCGACTTGAATTGCGTCGTGTACACGCCTCCGACAGGGCCCGTCGTGGAGAGGTTGGTTCCCAGCACCACGCCTGTCAGATTCGGGAGAAGTCCCCCGTTGGCTACGTAGTAGTTCACGTTGGCGGGCGCCGCATACGCGGTTCCCGCCGGGAATCGCCAGTTGACGGTGATCACGGGGCTGGTCCCGGCGACCCCGGGGCTGAGCGTACACGGGCCGATCATGACCGGCGGGGGAATCGTGAGCGCGTTCAATGTACCGGAGCCAACTTCGGAGGCGGACCAGCTCGCGTCCGTGGTCCCCGTTCCGCCCGGGACCACAAACAGTGCGGCCGCGACCCCGGCCACCGTGAGCAGCGATCGCAGGCGATGCGGCTTCGAAGGTGTTGCCATCAGTCCCCACCCGGATCACGGGCGGGCGCGATTCCGTCGGCAGCCGCACGGGCGCCGGCGAGCTTGGACGCGAGAGCCCCGGCCAGGACAGTCCCAAGGCCCAGAAGGGCAAAGATGCCCAGGCGGAAGCCGGTATCCGCGAGAGCGGTGCCGGGAAAGTCGTGTGGCCCGGCTGGCTCGCCGGCGGCGTCCACCCTGGCCGTAATTCTGGTTGAAAGCCCCTGCACGCTGTTACCCGCCGACGGCGAAAGCGTCACCTCAAGCAGCAGTTCGACGCCGGCCGGAATTCCGCCGTCGGGATTTGCAAGACTGGTCGCACCACCCAAGGAGGAAAGCGTCGTTGTCGGGATGACGGTGTTTTCACCGGACCGGCAGACCTCCGCCGCCCAGGCGGTGGTGCAGCTGCGGACACCTACCGTGACGACTCGTGCCGACTCATCCGATGCGGCAAGCTCCATAAGTGGGCCGTCCGCAAGCAGCCGCATCCTCAAATCGTGCAGGGTCACGGCCCTGGCAGTCACCCCGATACTCCATCGGCTCGTAGATCCGGGCGCAAGGACGGCCGGCGGATTGCTCCCCCCGTGTGTCAGGATCAGGTCCGGCCCGTCTGTCGCCGCCGACGCCGGAGCGGAGCAGAGCAGACCCAGCGATACCAAGGCGACCGTCGCCGCGTAACGCCTGAGGCTCCCGTGTCCGATCATCGCCTCGCCTTGATTCGGGCCCGCGGGGCCCTCTCGGGGCGGGGCCACAGCGCCCAGGTCACCAACGCGGACACGGCAACCGTAGTGCCGCCAAGCACCCAGGGGCTCGATGCTCCCGCAACAACGTAGGCAATACCCGGCACCGAATAGAGCACCGTGCGGACTTTGGAGACGGTGTACGGTGCGGGATCCTCCACGGGATTGGCGTCGCCTTTGAGCGTGAGGACGGCCGTGGCGCCGTCGACCATCCGGGAGGATGCGACCCGGTGGGTGACGGGCAATTGTCCCGGCCGGTCCACGGTGACAACGTCGCCTGTCCGCACTTCCGACGCCGGGACCTCGCGGACTATGGCCAAGGATCCAGCAGGGATCCCGGGAGACATCGAGCCGGTCTTGAACATGATGAGCGTGATGTGGAAAAAGACGGCGGCCAACGTCAGGAGGATGCAGATGGCGCCGCCGATCGCCGCGAGGTTAAGCAACGTCTCGCGCACGACGTCGGCGAGGCGCCTGCGGTTGTCGGCCGTCCGTCGTCGGGACCCCACCGGCTCAAGCACCGTCCTCATGAGTCGGACGTTCCCTTGATTTCCCAGGTTGCCGTCACGCTGGCCCCCTGCAGGGAGTTGTCCGCGGAGGCAAGCATCGTGACCTCGAAGCACATCTGGGTGGGGCTCAGCGAGTTCGCAGCCACCGCTGTGGCGGCACCGGCCGTGGTGAGTGGCACCGTCGACGCCGAGGTCCCGACAAGGTAGCTCGCCCCGGCCGTGAACTGGCTCGAGTCGCACGATCCGGACGAGTACCTGACCACGCGATAGGCCAGGGCAGCGGCCAGGGCGGCGTTGTTGTTGCTGGCTCCTTGGAGCGTCAAGGTTCCGGAAAGCGACCCCGCAGTAGTCCGGATCCAGATGGGAGCGTAGTTGACGGTGCTTGGTGACATTCCTGCAGCACTGAATGCCATGGTGGCAGCGGATCCCGACGTGGGATGTGCCAGCCATGCACCTCCTGAGTTGACGGAGGATTCGATCTGGAACGAGCTGGCGGTGAATGTTCCTGCCGCGAACTCGGAATCGTTCCAGGCAGCGAGGGTCAGCGTGCATCCGGCACCGAGGACAAGGCCCCCGGCCAAGATGGCGCGCACACGGAGGAAGCGCTGGCGGCCCCGCTCAGGCCGACGAGTCGCCCTGCGTCCGGTCATCGCGGCTGGTCAGGAGGTGGATGCCGCAGCGAACTGCCACGTGGCCGTGCCGTTTTGCCCTTGGACCAAGCCGGCGGCCGCAGTCACTTTGAAGCAGAGGAAGACCGCGTCACCGGGATCGCTCGCGGGGCTGCCGGGGCTGAGGGTGAACGTGACTCCGCTCAGCGCTCCATTGAGAGCGGTACCCGCCTGCACCAATTCGGTTCCCGTGGTGCTGCTGGAGCATCCGAAGGACGTGGGCTGGACAAGTTCATAACTCAGGTTCGCGACCGACCCGGTGGCGGTGGCTGTATTCACCGTGACAGTGGAGCCTGTAGTGGTGTTGGCCGCCAGCCGCACCGCGAAGGGCGCGTAGACGGTGTCCCCCGGCGCCAGATTGGTCGGGTTGAGGGTGAATGGCAAGGTGGCGCCAGGGGAGGCAGCGTGGTCCGTGTACGACGCGCCGTCTGTGCTTCCTTGAAGATTGAAAGTGCCCGCCGTGAATGTTCCGGTGGCGAACTCGGAATCGTTCCACGCGGCCAACACAACCGCCGCGCCGACCCCCAGGACCAATCCGCCGGCCAAAAGCGCCCGCATCTTTCCGCGCTTTGACATTGAAACTGAACTTGTACTCAAAATGCCCCCCACAGGTCAAGTCAAACGACTAATGAGCTGAACGCTAACACGCAAATCGCCCATTATCGGCAGCCCTCCCCTAATGAGTTAAAAAGAGAAGTCGGCCTCCCAATGGGGCGGCCGACTTCTCTGGCTTTCATTTGCGTCTAGGACGCGAAATGAAAGGCTATTCGTAAACGTGCGGGGCGAGGGTTCCCACAAAGTCCAGGTTGCGGTATTTCTCGGCGTAATCGAGACCGTATCCGACGACGAATTCGTTGGGAATGTCATAGCCGACGTACTTGACGTCGATCTCGACCTTGGCGGCCGTGGGCTTGCGGAAAGCGGTGCAGATTTCCACCGAGGCGGTGCCTCGCGATTCGAGGTTGGTCTTGAGCCAGGAGAGGGTCAGGCCGGAATCGATAATGTCTTCGACAATCAGGACATCCTTGCCCATGAGGTCGGTATCAAGGTCCTTGAGGATGCGCACGACGCCGGAGGACTGGGTACCGGAGCCGTACGAGGACACCGCCATCCAGTCCATGCTGACATGGCTGTGCAGCGCACGCGCGAGGTCTGCCATGACCATGACGGCACCCTTGAGCACGCCGACGATCAGCAGCTCGCGGCCCTCGTAGTCCTTGTCAATCTGTGCAGCAAGTTCGGCGATCCGTTGCTGGATCTGCTCCTTGGTGTAGAGAACGTGTTTGAGGTCTGCCTGGACGTCGTTTGAATCCACCAATGGCTCCTGTGTTGATGCGTGGGTGCGGCTACTGTTGGGGCGATCTTTGATGCCGGAATACTAGCTTCCCACAGCCGCCGCCTTCGCGGGGAACGGCAGTTCCTCCGGCTGCGGCCTCCCGCTCCAATTCGCTCAGGGATACGCGGTACACGCTGACGCTACCGGGAAGCTGCACGGGGCCCGCGGATCCCTGGCGACGCAGCAAGCCTTCGGCGGCCTGAAGCCGCCCGTAGCCGGGCTGTTGGCCCCCGACGTCGGCCGCCGCCTTGGCGATCACGCGGAACCTCAGCGCGGGGGACAATTCCCTCAAGCGGTCTTCCGGGAGCCAGACCCCGTCGTCGCTCCGGTTCACGAGGCCCGCATAGCTCTCAGCGGCAAGGTGCTCCAGGAAGTCGGCATCCTGTTGCAGGATCGCTGCGGTGCGGGCGAGTGATTCGGCCACGCCGGGCCCCAGCTTGTCCTCAAGCAAGGGCATCACCTCAACCCTGGTCCGCGAGCGGGCGAAGGCGGGGTCAGCGTTACTGGGATCGTGCCAGGTTTCGAGTTCCTCTACCTCGCAGATTTCGAGCGTTTCGGCGCGGCGAAGCCCGAGGAAGGGACGAAGGAGCTTGCCGCGGGCGGGCCGCATCCCGGCGAGGGAACGCGTTCCCGAGCCCCGGGCCAGGCCCAGCAGCACCTGTTCGGCTTGGTCGTCCAGCGTGTGCCCGAGCAGGATTGTCCCGCAATCAAGTTCGGTGGCGGCTGCTTCGAGGGCCGCGTGCCGGGCGTCCCGGGCTGCCGCCTCGGGACCGAACCCGGTAGCTGTCACTTCCACGGTCCGCAGCTGGACGGGCGAGAGTCCCAGCCCTTCAAGGATCGCCACGGTCCGTGCCGCGACGTCAGCCGAGCCTTCCTGCAGTTGATGGTCAACCACGACGGCGGCTACGCTCACGGGGCGTCCGTGAACGTGGCCACGCCGGGCAAAATAGGCTGCCACTGAGGCAAGCGCCAAGGAATCCGGCCCCCCGCTGCAAGCCACCAGGATTCGCTCGGGATAGCCCGCGGAGGCCAGCGCGTCCTGCAACATATTCCGTGCTTTGCCGACGACCGGCGCCAAACGCCCGGGACGCCGTCGTCCACTGCTTGGAGCGCTTCCAGTGCTTGGTGGGTTTCTACTGCTTGCGCCCTGGCCCGATGTGGTGCCTGCGGTCACAGCCCCATCCGCTCAAGCCACAGCTTGGAGTCGTGGATCTCGGTCTCCGTAGGCAGTTTGTCGGCCGATTCCCAGACCCGGTTGAGGCCCTCCATGCCCGCCACCGCAACCACTTCGCGGACAAACTTGGCTCCGTCGCTGTACTGGCGCATCTTGGCATCCAGGCCGAGGATGTTGCGGATGAACTTCTCGATCACGCCCCGGTCCTTGCCCCGTGCGTTGAAGCGCTGCCTGATGGTCTTCACTGAAGGGACAAGGGTGGAATCGACGGCGTCCATCACCACGTTGGCGTGGCCTTCAAGCAAGCTCATGACAGCAGTGAGATGCGAGAGCGAGGCCTTTTCCTCAGGGTTCTGGAGCAGGTCCAAGATGGCCCCGCGGCCGGGTGTGGCGCCGGTGGAGCGGTCGCGCAGGGAGCGCGCGGCGGCAGTGGCGCGATCCATGATGGAGTCCACATTGCCGATGAGATTGGCGCTGAGGCGCTCGATTTCCTCGAGCATGTGGGTCCGGAGCCAGGGCGCCGCGGCGAACTGCACCCGGTGGGTCTGCTCGTGAAGGCAGACCCAGAGCCGGAAATCGTCTGGATCGACGTTGAGCTCGCGCTCCACGGAGATGATGTTCGGAGCCACCAGCAGGAGCCGGCCCGCAGGTGGTGCTTTCGAGTCCGGGGCGAGCGCGGCGAAGGGATCGTATTGGCCCAGGACTTTGCTCGACAAGAAGGCAAGCACAGCCCCGAGCTGGCTGCCGGTGATGGCGCCGCTCGCGGCCGCCGCTGCCGGTGTCATCGCCGGACCCCGCCGGGAATCCAGCATTTGTTTAAGGGCCGGTTGGAGCATCACGGCAAAACTCTGGGTATTGGCCTTCGCCCACGACGCCCGGTCAACCACGAGCACATGGGAATCGCGGAGATCGCGTGCGGCTTCCAAACCGGTGATGTCATGCACATGCGGTACCGAGATGTCCGCACTGAAACGCAGGCTGTCCACGGCTTTGCCGATCTGGGCCGGACTCAGTACGGGACCGGGGGGAGCGAGCCGGGCGGCCGTGGAGGCGGCCAGCTCCCAGTTGATGAGGGACTGGGCTTGCTGCTGAGACTCCATACGAACCATCAGAACACAACAGTCTGAATCTGCACCCTTAAGTTCGCTCAGCGGCGAACGCCAGGCAGCGGCAAAGGTCAGCCGGCGCGGCAACCGCATGACGCGAGGGCCGTCGCGGACCTGTCCAGCGCCACTTTGTTCCCCGCCGCGCCCGGCGTCAGCCCGTTGCCGATAAAGGAAAAGACCAGGAGGCGGCCGTTCGCGTCCACCACGTAGCCGCTCAGAGCGATCACCGAATTCAAGGTGCCGGTCTTGGCCCGCACCAATCCAGCCCCTTGGGAGGTGGTGGCGTCTGCGTAGCGGTCGCCGAGCGTCCCGGTCAGCCCGGCAACGGGGAACCCGGCGAGGGCGGCACGGAGGCGAGTGTCCGGTCCGGAGGTAATCGCCCGCACCACATCCGCGAACTGCCGCGCGGACACCTGGTTGCCCAAGGCAAGGCCGGACACGTCCGCCAAGTGCATGGAGTCCGTGGCGATCCCCAGTTCCGCCACCTGGGCGCTCACGGCCGCCGTCGCGCCGTCGTTGGATCCCGGCTTTCCAGCGGACAGCGCGGCCATCCGGCCGAATACCTCGGCGAGGTAGTTGTCCGAGGTTTCCAGCATCAAGTCCACCTGCTCGCGGACGGTCGCAGAAGCCACGCTGGCAAGGACGTCCTGCTTCCCTGCCGGAGCGGCGGCGCGTTCCACACCGGGGACCACCGTGAATCCGGCAGCGGCGCCCGCGGCTTGGAGTTTCCCGGCGAAAGCCTCGGCGGCGGTGAGCGCGGCGTCCTGCGGACGCGGACCGGTGGTTGCTCCCGGGCTTGTCCGGGCCGAGTTCAGGGCGAGCGGAAAGATCGGCGCGGTTTCACCGGCAGCGACGTCGTCGAGGCTCCACGCCGGATTCAAAGCCGGACCGGTGAACAGTCCATCGTCCAACTGGACTGTGACCGGCCCCTTCATGCCGCGGTCCTGAAGCGCTTTCGCCGCATCCGCCGCGAGGGTCTCCAGGCCGGCATGGCCAAGCACTTCGCTTGGCTGGGACGGGCCGTCGCCGAGCAGGACGTCACCCCCGGCGCTCAAGATGATCGTCGACGGCGAAGGTCCCGTCAGGACCCGCGTGTTGAAGCGGGTCTCCGGGCCGATCGCCCGCAGCGCAGCGACTGCCGTCAGCAGCTTCATGTTGGACGCCGGCACCCGGTTCTTGGCGCCGTCGCGATCGTAAAGCGGAAGTCCGGTCAACGCATCCTCAACGACGCCGGTGAAGTCTCCCCCGCCGTCGGGCGTCAGGAGGGCGTTGAGCTGGCTGGTGACATCGGCCGGCAGCGGGACCGGGGCGGAAGCGTCCAAAGGGGCAACGATCTGGGTGCGGCTCAGTTGCTTGGGGACCTGTTGCCAGGCCGGCACCTGGGGCGCGGGCGCAGCGGCTACCCCGAAGAAGCCGGGTGCGACTCCGAGGCCCATCGGCACGGCCAAGGCCGCGATGACCGCGGCCAACAAAACAAGGGGCAGAAAGCCGACGACACCCTTCGGTTCCGGCCTCGCGGGCGTCCCGGGTCTGGGCTTCCGG
This sequence comes from Arthrobacter sp. 2RAF22, assembly GCF_052115325.1. Lineage (NCBI taxonomy): Bacteria > Bacillati > Actinomycetota > Actinomycetes > Micrococcales > Micrococcaceae > Arthrobacter > Arthrobacter sp. 2RAF22. The sequence goes on from NZ_JBFRGL010000003.1 coordinate 18,664, forward strand.
GGCCTGAGAACGGGATTTTCCTGCTGTTCCGGAGACTGGTTGTCAGCCCCCGCCTCGTCAACGCCCTTCATGCAGCTTTAGTCCTCAAAGTCTTGAATGTCCCCACCGTTTCAAGAAACTTGGGCCTCTCGCTATATCCTCAATAGTAGTCGGCGGCGTCGGCTGCTCTGTTGCCGCGCCCATGCCAATACCGTCAAGGAGCATTCCATGAAGCACGACGTCACGATCGAGATCCCCAAGGGGTCGCGCGTCAAGTACGAAGTTGACCACGAGACCGGCCGCGTCCGCCTGGACCGCGTCCTGTTCACCTCCATGCAGTACCCCACGCACTACGGGTTCTTCGAGAACACCCTTGGCGAGGATGGCGACCCGCTGGACGCACTGGTCCTCCTGCAGGACTTCGACCTTTACCCCGGCGTCATCGTTGAATCCCGCCCCATCGGCGTTTTCAACATGACCGACGATGGCGGCGGAGACGCAAAGGTCCTCTGCGTTCCGGCCGACCCGCGCTTCGACCACATCCAGGAAATCTCCGATGTCAGCGAATTCCTGATCAAGGAAATCGAGCACTTCTTCACCCGTTACAAGGACCTTGAGCCGGGTAAGTGGGTCAAGGCTGAAGGCTGGGCCGACCGCGCCGCCGTCGTTAATGGGTGGGTACCCGACGCGGAACGGATCGGCCCACAATCGCCGGGCACCCGCCGTCGTAACGAGAAGTTGGCTCTGGATTAACCGCTTGAAAGTCAGCTACCTGCCGGTAATGTTTGATCCACAATGTTCACCCTGACCATCAACCAACGCGACAGCCGCGGCGACGGAGACCTCGTACCGCAGCTGCTCAAAGACCTGCGCCACGTCCCGGCGTGCTTGGACTTTGACCGCTCGGTGGAGGACGAAGTCCAGGGCATCGTGGAACTCCCCCATCAGGCCGTGGATTCAGCGCTCATCGCCTTGAGGAGCGGACAGTGGTACGTGGGAATCGGCGTGGGACCGGTCAACGAACCCCTGCCGCAGCAAATCAAAGACGCCTCCGGACACGGCCTGGTCTACGCACGCCGCGCCGTGGACCGCTTGCGGAACGGCAAAGAGCGGGTCCCTGTGGCAGTCGAGGGGCCGATCGCTGCCCTCGCTGCCGAATCGGAGGCCGTGCTGCGGCTCCTGGGGCACATTGTGCAGCATCGGAGCGTTGCCGAGTGGCGCGTCCTGGACCTGCTGACGCCCGGCGTGCGTGGGCAGCAGAAGGCCGTGGCCCAGGAACTGGGGATCAGCACCCAAGCCGTGAGCAAGGCCCTGGCACGCGCCCAATGGGTGGAGGAGCACGCCGCCCGGCCGGCCGCGGCGCGCTTGCTGCAGTTGATCCTCGACGTTTACTGATTGCGTCAGCCCGCGTTCATCCATATTGTCCTCGACACGTCCGTTCTTCCCGGCCTACCTTGAGTCCATGATCTCCAAGCCAAAGCTTGGGCGGCTTCTTCCCGCTCTCAGGCAGGCCGTCACAGGCCACCGACTCCTGTTTGCCGCAAAGACGGCCGTCGCGGCGGGGGTGGCTTGGTACCTCGCGCCGCTCATGCCTGGGACAGCCGCCGCCTATCCCTATTACGCTCCCTTGGGCGTCCTGGTCAGCATGCACCCCACTGTTGCGGCTTCCGCCAAGCATGGGCTGCAAAGCCTGCTGGGACTCGGATTGGGCATTGCCATGGCCTTCGCCGTGACCACGGTCACCACCCCAAACGCACTGGCGGTGGCCGTCGTCGTCGGCCTGGGCGTGGTTATCGGCGGCCTGCCAAGGCTTGGAAGCGCCTCCGAATGGGTTCCCATGGCGGCGCTGTTCGTGCTGGTCCTGGGTTATTCGAATGCGCAGGGATTCTCTTTCGCGTACGTCCTGCAAATGGCTATGGGCGTGGCCGTCGGATTCGCGGTGAACTGGCTGGTCTTCCCTCCCCTTCATCTTGAAGGCATCGATCCCGCCATCGACGGACACCAACGGGCATTGTCCAAGCAACTCAAGGACATGGCCAGCGCCATGACGGAATCCTGGCCACCGGACCATGAGGAATGGGCGAGCCGCAGCGGCGAGCTCGCACGTACCGCGACCGACGTGCGGGCAGCTGTCCAAGCGGCGAAGTTGAGCGCAAAAGCGAACCCGCGGTCCCGCCGTCGAGCCCGCCGGCTGCCCGCCGACCTGGCCGGTTTGCGAACGCTGGAACGGCTGACCTTTCACGTCCAGGACATCACGGACGTCCTGGCAAGCGTCATCTGGGAAGAGGACGCGGGAACGGTCATTCCGGAGGGTGTCCCGCCAAACCTGGCTGAGGCGCTCGACGACGTAGCAACAGCGATCCGGCAATGGAGGCACGGAGATTCCGGAGACTTCCGGGATGCCCTGGACGAAGCCCGGGACAGTGTGGCAGCACTAAGTGACACCGTTACGGAAGCAGCCGCCGGCCAGGAGTCCGTGAACGCCACCGCATCGGTCGCCATGAGCCTCCGCCGGATCATCACTGTGGTCTCCGACGACGCCTGAGCTAGCGATGGGGTGAACTGGCGTAGCCCCGCAGCGCGGGGCTACTTCAGTTGCGCAGGTTCAGTTGAGCAGGGCTATTACAGCAGGCGACGCAGGATGAGGGCCGCACCGTCGTCGTACACCGAAGCGGTGACCTCGTCCGCGACGGCGATGACTTCCTCAGGCGCCTGGCCCATGGCGACACCGCGCCCGGCCCAGCTGAGCATTTCGATATCATTGCGGCCGTCCCCCACTGCCACCGTGTGGCGCGGGTGCGTGCCAAGCCGCCGGCGCAACTGCTCCAAAGCGCTGGCCTTGGTGACCCCGGCGGCGGCGATATCCAGCCAGGCCGTCCAGCCCACCGAATAGGTGACCCCGGACAGCCCGATCTTGCGAATGGCTGTGGAAAATTCTTCGGCCGTGTTTTCGCTGCTGAACACCACGACACGCACCGCAGTGGCATCGAGCATGGTCTGGAAATCGACGCCGATGGCCTCAACGCCGAAGCTGGCGTCCTGGAACCGCTCCGTGGAGAGGAAGTTCCCGTCCTCGTCCTCAAGCGCGTATTTGGCGGACGGAAGCTGCTCGCGAAGAGCCATCAACGCCGGGGCGGGATCGAACGTGGCCTTGTGAATGATCTCGTAGCCTGCGTCCAGCTGGGGGTCGAGCCGCAATGTGACACCGCCGTTGCAGCACACGGCATATCCCCGTTCCAGCCCTATCTGCTCAATGATGGGCAACGTGGCGTTCAACGAACGGCCCGTGGCGATCAGGACGTCGTGGCCGTGGGCTACAACCGCCCTTGCGGCGTCGCGGACACCAGGTGACATGTGGCCATCGTGATCCACGAGGGTTCCGTCGACGTCCAACGCCACCATGAGTTTGTGATTCACATTCCGCTGGTCATCGATGCCAGCGACTGAGGTACCAGTCAATATAGTCATGCCTCCAGTGAAGCAGACCCCACCGCCGCCAGCTAGGACGCAGGCCACAGCAAGGGATTAACACGCGGTGAATACTCCCACGTTGTCCACAGTGTGAATATTAACTTGAGGCCTTGCCGCGAGGCCRTAGTCCGGCGCGCAGAAGCTTCTGCCGAAGACGGCCCGGCTGTACGACTCCCCCACTGATTCGGCCTTCGTGTGGGCCAAGCTCGCGATGCGGAGTGCTCTGTGTTTGGTGGCATCAGCCACGATCCCGTCCAGTGCCCCCGGTTGTGGAGGACCGCTCCACCCCGCCCACTGAGCTACAGAACAGGCAGGACCTCAAGGCCTCCGATGTACTTCTGGAGGGCCTTGGGGACGTTGACCGAGCCATCCGGGTTCTGGTGGTGCTCCAGGATGGCCACGATCCAGCGGGTGGTGGCCAGCGTGCCGTTCAGGGTGGCCACGGCGCGCGTGCCCTTCACTACGCCGTCCTCGTTGACCGCGCGCTCACGGATGTTCAGGCGGCGGGCCTGGAAGGTGGTGCAGTTGGACGTCGACGTGAGTTCGCGGTACGCGTTCTGCGTGGGAACCCAGGCTTCGCAGTCGAACTTCCGGGCCGCGGACATGCCGAGATCGCCCGCCGCGGTGTCGATCACGCGGTACGGGAGCTCAACCTTGGCCAGCATTTCCTCTTCCCAAGCCAGGAGCCGCTCGTGCTCGGCAGCGGCCTCTTCAACCGTGGTGTAGATGAACATCTCCACTTTGTTGAACTGGTGGACGCGGATGATGCCGCGGGTGTCCTTGCCGTGCGAACCCGCTTCGCGGCGGTAGCAGGAACTCTGCCCCGCGTAGCGGATAGGCCCGGCCGACAGGTCCAGGATCTCGTCCGCGTGGTAACCCGCGAGGGCCACTTCCGAGGTTCCCACGAGGTAAAGGTCGTCTTCGGCGAGACGGTAGATCTCGGCGTCGTGCTTTACATCGAACCCGGTGCCCTGCATGGTCTCCGGACGCACCAAAGTCGGGGTGATCATCGGCACGAAGCCGGCCTCGATGGCTTGGTCCATGGCCATCTGCAGCAGGGCCATCTCCAAGCGGGCGCCGACGCCGCGGAGGAAGTAGAAGCGCGCGCCTGAGACCTTGGCGCCGCGTTCCATGTCGATCGCGCCAATGAGTTCGCCGATTTCCAGGTGGTCCTTCGGCTCGAACTCCGGGAATTCGCGCGGGGTGCCGACCGTCTTGACCACGACGAAGTCGTCCTCGCCGCCCTCAGGCACGCCGTCCACAATCAGGTTGGGAATGACCCGCAGCAGCTCTTCCTGCTTGGCCTGGGCTGCGTCGGCTTCGGCGGAGGCAGCCTTGACGGAATTGGCCAGTTCCTTGACCTCGGCCAGCAGCGCCTGTTTTTCGTCGCCCTTGGCCTGTGCCACCTTCTTGCCGAAGGCGTTCTGCTCCGCACGGAGGTTTTCGTAGCGGATCAGGGCCGCGCGGCGGTCCGAATCGGCGGAAATGATCGCGTCCACCACGGACTCGTCGGCGCCGCGGGCGCGCTGGCTGGCACGGAACTTGTCCGGGTTTTCGCTGAGGTCTTTTACGTCGATCACCAGACAAGAGTATCGAATGAGCGCGCAGCTCCGCGGCCAATGCCCGACGGCGGCCGGCACCCCCTTCCGCCGTGCACCGCCGCGCCTGCAGCGGGATAGGGTTGAAGCACCATGAGCAACTGGATCCTGTACGTGATTCTGGCTGGGGGCGTGGTCTTCGCCGTCTCCAGTTGGTGGGGCGTGCGCCGGCTCAGGGCCAGGCATACCCGCAGCGCTGTGCATGAAGACGCACACAAGCCGGAAGCCGGCCTGCAAAGGGTGGCCGTGGTCCTTAACCCGGTCAAGGCGAAAGCCGAGGACGCGCGGAGGATCATCCGGGAAGCCTGCCATCTTGCGGGCTGGGACGAACCCCGTTTCTTCGAAACCACCGCAGACGATCCCGGCCATTCGCAAACCAAGGCGGCACTCGCGTATAAGCCCGACGTCATACTCGTCGGCGGCGGCGACGGCACCGTGCGCGTCGTGGCTGAGGCCCTCGCGCACACCAACGTCGCGATGGGCTTGATTCCCCTGGGAACCGGAAACCTGCTGGCACGCAACGTGAACCTGGATGTCAACGATCTGCGGGGCAGCGTCCGCACAGCGCTCTTCGGCCACCAGCGCTACATCGACACCGCCCGAATGGCGATCCACAACGAGCTGACAGGCGCCTCTTCCGAGCATGCATTCCTGGTGATCGCCGGCATGGGACTCGATGCCGAGGTTGTGGGCGATACCAACGACGGGCTCAAGAAGGCAGTCGGCTGGCTGGCCTACACCGAGGCGGGTGTCCGCCACCTGCCCGGCCGGCGCAAAAAGGTCACCATTGCCATGGACGACGAGCCCGAGCAATCCCGGAAAATCCGAAGCGTCTTGTTCGCCAACTGCGGCCTGATTCCGGGCGGCATCGACTTCATCCCCGGTGCGATGATCGACGACGGCGTGCTGGACGTTGTGGTCATGAGCCCCCGTAGTGCCATCGGCTGGCTCGCGGTGTACGCCAAGATCCTGTTCAAGCACAACCGGAACCTGCCGGTCATGAATTACTACCGTTCGGGCAAAGTGGTCATCAGCAGCAGCGAACCGATGGCCACGCAACTTGACGGTGATCCCTCGGGCGAGGCGACGAAGGTCACCGTCAAGGTGGAGCCGCGTTCTCTCCTCGTGCGCGTCCAATAACCGGTACTCGTGCAACTACCGGTGCGCGCGCGACGGCGCAACGCGCTATTTGGCGTTCTTCGCCGCTTCCGTTGCTTTGTGTTCTGCCAAGGCTTTGGCGGCTGCGCGCGCTTCCGATTGCTCGCGAATCATCGCCTGTTCTTCCTCAAAGCGCAGCCGATCGGCCCGGTCGGCGTCGTCGCCGTCCCAGTCCTGGTTGTCCGCCTTGGGCTTGGGATTGACGATCATTCCCTGGCCGCTGGTGTCATTGCTATTTCCTGACATGGCCCGCTCCCTCCGTTAGGGGCATGCGTCCATCAATTGTGGATCAAGCAAGCATACGCACAGTTTTATCCACGCGATAGGGGTTGAAGAGTCAATTATCCAACGCTTTGCGAAGCGGATTCGGGCCGGTCAAGCGCCCGGTTCCCCACCCAAAATGGCCCGAACCCAGGCATGCGCGGATGCGAACGCGGCGTCGGAGGTATGCGGAGCCACGAAGGCTTTCTGCTCGTCCGCCCGCGCATAAGACCCCAGGAAGCGGGTGGCCGGGCTGATCCGGTGCAGGCCTGCCAAGGCGTCGGCTACCCGGGCGTCCGACGCGTGGCCGTCGGCGTCGATACTGAAGAAATAGTGACCCAAATACTGGCCTGTGGGCCGGGACTCGATACGGCTGAGGTTGACTCCGCGGGTGGCAAACTGGTCCAGGATTTCCATCAGGGCGCCCGGGCGGTCTTCGGGCAGGGGCACGACGACGGTGGTCTTGTCGGCACCCGTGCGTTCAGTCAGTGCGCCGGGACGGCTGACCAGGACGAAGCGCGTAACCGCGCCGGGGTTGTCTCCAATGTTCTCCGCAAGGATATTCAGTCCCGGCCGCTCGGCCGCGACAAGGGGTGCGCAGATGGCGGCGTCATAGTGCACATCACCCTCGAGAAGCCCGACGGCGGCCGCTGCCGTAGAGGATCCCGGCACATATTCCGCATTTGGGATATTTTCGTCGACCCACAGCCGGCACTGGGCCCAGGCATGGCCATGGGTGGAGACCCGGCGGATGTCCGAGATCTTCACTCCGGGCCGGGCAACCAGCACGAACGTGATGGGAACGAGGGCTTCGCGGATGATCCGCAGCTCGGTTCCGGTGGCAATAGCATCCAGGGTGGCGGTCACTCCACCTTCCACCGAGTTCTCGATCGGCACCATGGCCGCATCCGCCTCGCCTTGGCGAACCCTCTCCAAAGCCGTGTTCACATTGGTGCAAGGGACCCTGTTGGCATCGGCCGCTCCGGGGACCTGCAAGAGGGCAGCCTCGGTAAAGGTGCCTTCAGGACCGAGGAACGTGTAGGTGAGCACGGATCCCGACATGTATATATTCCTTAGGTGTTATGCGTTGGGGCTACAGGACGACCGGCTTGAGGCCGTTCTCAGATACCATCGGGCGGCCGGTCTCGAACCACATGTCCATGCCTCCGGCTATATTGGTGGCGGTGTAACCCTGCCCCACCAGCCACTGGACCGCCCGGTAGGACCGTCCGCCCGTACGGCAGATGACATACAAGTCATCGTCAGGATCAAGCTCGTCAAGGCGCGCCGGGATCTGGTCAAGCGGAATATGCAGCGCACCCTCGGCGTGGCCCGCTACCCATTCGTAATCCTCCCGGACATCCAGGATTTTCGCGTCGGCCGGAACATCGCCGACAGGCACGGTCTCGAAATCGCTCACGTGGGTCCCTTCCAGTTGATTCAGATCTCCAATCCAGCCTACCGTTGCAGGGACCGAGACCGCTCAAGGCAAAAGGAGGCGCCATGGCTGCCGACGGGCCCACCATCCTGGCAACCTCCGGTGGCTATAAGTCCGGGCATCGCACCAGGATGGAGTTCGACCTCCTGGTTCACCACGCCGTCGAACTCTCCGGGGTCAGCGGACGTGCGCCGCGAGTGGCGCATATTGGGACGGCCTCCGGAGACCAGCGTTGGTTCGCCGCGGAATTGGACCAGGCCGCCCGGATTTCGGGCTTCGATTTCAGCCACCTGAACCTTTTCACGATGCCCAACTACGGCGATCCCGAGGCCTACCTTTTGGAACAAGACGTGGTGTGGGTCAACGGTGGTTCCGTGGTCAATCTTCTGGCCGTATGGCGCGCCCACGGACTGGACAGCATCTTGAGGCGCGTCTGGGAACACGGTGTGGTGCTGGCAGGGGTGTCCGCGGGCTCGATTTGTTGGTTCCAGGGCGGCACTACGGATTCGTACGGCCCTGAATTGCGCGCTGTGACCAACGGACTGGACTTCCTCCCCTACGCCAACGGCGTCCATTATGACTCCGAGCCGGGCCGCCGCCCCCTGGTCCACCAGTTGGTGGCGGAGGGCGTGCTGGGCGAAACGCACTGCACCGACGACGGCGTCGGGCTGGTTTACAGGGGCACGGAACTTGTGGACGTGGTTGCCGAGGTCAGGGGCAAGGCTGCCTATCGCGTCACCGCGACTTCCAGCGAACCGGCCGATAGCGTTGCCGTGGAAGAGCGCTTGGAGGCCCGCTTCCTTGGCTGACATCCACGAGCTCGGCGCGGCCGGGTTGCGCCAAGCCTTGGCCGCCGGCGAGCTCTCGGCAACCGAGGTGGCGGAGCACTTCCTCGCGAGGATCGGACAGCTGAACCATACGCTGGGCGCCTTCGTCACGGTGACGGCGGACCAGGCCATGCTCGACGCCGGGGCCGCGGACGCAGCTTACGTCCGCCGACGCAGCGGTGGCCCCGGGCTTCCCCTCCTGCACGGCGTGCCGCTGGCTTTCAAAGACCTCACGGATGTTGCCGGAGTAGTGACCACCCATGGCAGCGGTGCCCTGGACCGGAAGCCCGCCCCGGAGGACGGAGCCCTTGCCGCAACGCTCAAAGGTGCGGGTGCCATCTCACTGGGCAAGACTCAGGTTCCGGAATTCGGACTTACGGCCTACAGCGAAAACCGCATCGCACCGCCGTCGCGCAATCCATATGCACTGAGCCGCAGCTCCGGCGGCTCTTCCGGAGGCAGTGCTGCCGCGGTTGCGGCGGGCTTGGTTCCCTTCGCGCCCGGGAGCGACGGCGGCGGCTCCATACGTATTCCCGCTGCGGCATGTGGACTGCTGGGGTTGAAGCCGGGCCGCGGCCTGGTGCCGGCCGGCGAGAGCGTCGGGGACGCGGCACGCCTTGTGGTGGCCGGCCCCTTGACTCGCTCCGCGGAGGATGCTGCTCTCATGATGGATGCCCTGGTGCCACCCGGAATCCGTCCGGAAGGTGGCTACCTTGCGGGCCTTGAGGAACCGCCCGCCGCATTGCGCATCGGCGCGAGCCTGGATAGCCCGTGGTCCACCACTTTCCCGTTCACCCCGGAGCGGGAAGCCCTTGATGCCTTCGCCAAAGGCATCGCACTGCTGACGGACGCGGGCCATTCAGTGCTGGATGCCGAGGTCCGCTATGACAATCGCTATCCGGAAGCGTTCACCACCGCCTGGACTGCCGGCGTTGGGAGCGCCCGGATCCTGCCGCAGCGCGAAGCCCTGCTGACCCCGCTGACCCGGACCTTCCGGCGTCGGGCGCAACAGCGGAGCGCAGCCAAGGTCAACGAAGCGCTCGGTTTCCTGCGGCAGTTCACGCACGACACCGTCACCCAGTACGCGCAGTGGGACCTCGTCCTGACGCCGTCGCTGGCACAGACGGCACGGCCCGTGGGCTGGTTCACCGGCACAATGCCCGGAGGCGAGCAATGGCCGGCCCCCGACTGGCCAGGCGACGCGGACGACGACTACCGCAAGCAATGCGAGTTTGCGCCCTGGTCCTCCATGGTGAACGTGTGCGGCCTGCCGGCGATCACCGTGCCCGTTCATTGGACCGGCCCGACGCCTGGAACGGGGCTTCCGATGGGCATCCAACTCATCGGAAAACCGGGATCCGAGCTGCTGCTCCTGCGGCTCGCGAGGCAGCTTGAGAGGCAGCAAAAAATGGCGCCCCACCCCGGCAAATAGTTGCTCTAGGCATCTAAATGATGTGACAAATGCGCTCAGTCAATGTCACCATGGATCAGATGAGCACAACTCTAGACACGCGGACGCCCGCCAAAAACGCGGGCGATACGTCATTTTTCGGCCACCCAAAGATGCTGGCCAGCCTCTTCTCCGTAGAAATGTGGGAACGATTCTCCTTCTACGGCATGCAGGGCATCCTGCTTTACTACATGTACTTCACCGCGGACCATGGCGGACTCTCGATCGACAAATCGCTCGCCGCCGGACTGGTTGGCGCGTACGGCGGAGGCGTGTACCTCTCCACGATCCTGGGCGCCTGGTTGGCGGACCGGCTTTTCGGCTCCGAACGGGTACTTTTCGGTTCCGCCATCATGATCATGACCGGCCACATCGCACTTGCGCTCCTGCCCGGGATCCCGGGCCTGGTGGCGGGCCTCGTGCTGGTGGGTATCGGATCCGGCGGCCTCAAGGCGAACGCAACAGCGCTGGTCGGCACCCTCTATGGGGAGAAGGACGAACGCCGTGACGCCGGCTTCTCCATCTTCTACATGGGCATCAACCTCGGCGCCCTCATCGGACCGCTCGTGACCGGCTGGCTGCAGGAAAGCAACGGCTTCCACTGGGGCTTCGGCGCAGCCGCAATCGGCATGGCGATCGGCCTGGTCATATACGCACTGGGCCGCAACAAGCTCCCGGAAGAAGCACACCGCGTTCCAAACGCCCTTCCGTCAGCACAGCGGAGCCGTTATGGGCTCATCTTCCTCGGCATCGCCGTCGTGATCGCCGTGCTGCTGATAACCGGCGTGGTGAATCCCGGCAACCTGGCCAAGAGCATGGCATACGCCGCCATTGTCGCCTCGGTCATCTATTTCACGCTGATCTTCAGAAGCAAGAAGGTCACGCCGTTTGAGCGCAAGCGTGTTGTCGCATTCATTCCGCTGTACATCGCGTCTGCAGCGTTCTGGGCACTCTTCCAGCAGCAGTTCACGTTCATTGCCGTGTACTCGGAGGAAAAACTGGACCGCAACCTCTTCGGATGGGAAATGCCGGCGGCCTGGGTACAGTCCATCAACCCTGTATTCATCATCGTCTTCGCAGGCGTCATGGCTGCCCTCTGGACAAAACTTGGTCCGAAGCAGCCGGGATCCCCCATCAAGTTCGCTGCCGGACTCTTCGTCATGGGACTGGCATTCCTGGCCTTCATCCCCTTGTCCGGCGCTGGAAAGACCCCGCTGCTTGCGCTCGTGGGAATCCTGTTCCTCTTCACCTTGGCGGAACTGTTCCTGTCCCCCATCGGCCTGTCCGTGAGCACCAAGCTGGCCCCCAAGGCCTTCCACACCCAGATGGTGGCCCTGTTCTTCCTCTCGGTGTCTCTCGGCACCGCGTTGGCGGGCATCCTGGCCGGCCTGTACAACCCTGACAACGAATTGCCGTACTTCCTGGGCGTCGGCGGCACGGCGGTTGTGATCGCTGCTGCCTTGGCGGCTGGCTCGCCCGCCATCAAGAAATTGATGGGCGGCGTCCGCTAGTCACGTGACCGAGCTGGAGCGCGACGGCGGCCGGTGCGTTCGGCGGGTTTCCCGCCAGGCGCACCGGCCGCCGTCGTTGTCGCTAGTAGTTGTAGTTGTAACGCGAAGCCGTGGCGGCAAAAATCGCGACAAAGACCCAGAAGATGGTTACGGCAACAATCCCCAGGTATCCCAGTACAAGGCCCGCGATGGCCATGCCCTTGCCGGCTGGTTCCTTCCTGAGGGCCATGTGGCCGAGGATCACCGCGGCAATCTGGGGCAGGACGAAGAAGCCAAGGCCCACGAACACCGCGATCCCGCAGCACATGCTCGCAATGCTCAGGCCCTTCGGCTCGACCGGCATGCCGTAGTAGGCGGGCTGGCCATAGGGACTGGCCGGCTGCCCGTACCCAGGCGGCCCTTGGGGAGGTTGTTGACCGTACGGCGAAGCGGGCTGGCCATAGGTGCTGGCGGGCTGCTGGCCATAGGGCGGCTGGCCGTACTGAGCCGGACCACCCTGGGGCTGTTGCGGCTGTGGCTGGCCGTAGGGGCCGGGAGCCGCCGGCGAGGCAAACGGCTGCTCGCCGTACGGGTTCTCACCGGCCTGGGGTGCGGGCGGAATGTACGACGGTGGCTCGTAGCCCTTGGGCGGTTCGTCACCCTCGGGAGCGTTCTCGGGTTTAGCTGGCTGGTCGGTCATGGAATATCCCCCTTGCGAGTCTTTGTGCCCAGCCTACCGCCGAGCGAAGGCGCACATAAGCTCGCAGAGCCCCGGCTCCGCAACGCCATGCCGCACTCCGGTAAACGGGCAGTGAATCTTCGTCGATCATGCGGAAATACGAAGTCACAGGCCCCGCAATAGTCGGTTTTCTCTTCTAGCGCACCGGGCGGTCTGGCATGCTGGGTCAATGGCTAGCCGTGCGGGCACTGTTGCCCTTCCCCAGGACCTTGTAGACATCACCGCTCTTCTTGACGCGTACTACGACGTGACGCCGGATCTTAGTGATCCCGCACAACGCGTTGCCTTCGGCACCTCCGGGCATCGGGGGTCGAGCCTCAAGGCCTCATTCAATGAAGGGCATATCCTCGCCATCACCCAGGCGATCGTGGAATACCGCGCCGGGCAAGGCATCACCGGCCCACTCTTCCTGGCCAAGGACACCCACGGGCTCAGCGAACCGGCGCAGAATTCCGCCCTTGAGGTCCTCGCCGCCAACGGTGTCAACGTACTGATCGACGCGCGCCACGGCTACACGCCCACCCCCGCCCTGAGCCACGCGATCCTGAAATACAACAACGAAGCCGGCCCCGGGCAGCCCCAGGCAGACGGCATCGTGGTCACCCCGAGCCACAACCCTCCGGCCGACGGCGGTTTCAAGTACAACCCCCCGCACGGCGGCCCTGCAGACACCGACGCCACCGGCTGGATCGCCAACCGCGCCAACGAGCTCCTGGAAAACGGGCTGCGCGGCGTCAAGCGGATTCCGTTGAACGACGCCCTCAAAGCGGATGGCACGGGCAAGTTCGATTTCCTGAGCAGCTACGTGGACGATCTCCCTTCCGTCCTGGACCTCGATGCGATCCGCACCGCCGGCGTACGCATCGGCGCGGACCCCATGGGCGGCGCATCCGTGGACTACTGGGGTGAAATCGGCGAACGCCACCAGCTCGACCTGACCGTGGTCAACCCCACCGTGGACCCGCAGTGGGCTTTCATGACCCTCGACTGGGATGAGAAGATCCGCATGGACTGCTCCTCGCCGTCGGCCATGGCCTCACTCATCAAGCGCATGTCGGATAGTGCTTCGGCCGGAACGGGCGCCTTCGACGTTGCCACCGGAAACGACGCCGACGCCGACCGCCACGGCATCGTGACGCCCGACGGCGGCTTGATGAACCCGAACCACTACCTCGCCGTCGCGATCGACTACCTATACCGCAACCGCACAGGCTGGAACCCGGAGTCCGTCGTCGGCAAGACCCTTGTCTCCTCCTCCATCATCGATCGCGTTGCCGCGGGGCTGGGCCGCAAGCTCGTGGAAGTTCCCGTGGGCTTCAAGTGGTTCGTCCCCGGCCTGCTCTCGGGCGAGGGTGCCTTCGGCGGCGAAGAATCCGCGGGCGCCTCCTTCAACAAGCGCGACGGAAGCGTCTGGACCACCGACAAGGACGGCATCCTGTTGGCCCTCTTGGCATCGGAGATCACGGCCGTCACCGGCAAGTCGCCGTCGCAGCTCTACAAGGGCCTCACGGACCAGTTCGGCGCGCCCGTCTATGCCCGGATCGACGCCGCTGCGACGCGGGAGCAGAAGGCCAAGCTCGGCAAGCTCTCCGCCGCGGATGTCACAGCCACCACGCTGGCGGGCGAGGACATCACCGCCAAGTTGACCGAGGCTCCCGGCAACGGCGCCTCGATCGGCGGCCTCAAGGTTGTCACAGAGAACGCCTGGTTCGCGGCCCGTCCGTCGGGAACCGAGGACGTCTACAAGATCTACGCCGAGTCCTTCAAGGGAGCCGAGCACCTCAAGCAGGTCCAAGAAGAGGCCAAGGCACTCGTGGACGGCGTGATCTCCTAGACCTCGCTAGTTTGGCTCCGCCGGGAGGCGCCACACTTTCAGGATCCGCCGGATCGTGTGGTTGCCTTCCGGCGCCATGTCCACCAGCGCGATCTGATCGAGCACGACGGCGTCACCCGGCTTGGGGCGCTTGCCGTCGTGATGCGAAATGTGCGGACGGTAGTTCTCCATGACGTATCGCGGGGTTGCCGCGCGCCCACCGACACTCTCCATGGCTTCGAACAGTTCCTCGTGCAGGCCCTGCAAAAGGGGATGGTGTTCCACCAGGCTGACCGGGATGGACCCTTGGTGACCGAATCCGGCGTCGGGCCCCACCGTCAATTCAGCCCCGAGGGCGCCCATCGCGGGGGCCGTCACAAGCTCGCTGAGGCGCGCGGCGACGTCGACACCATCGGAGGGCTCGACGTCGAACCCCAACAGGGTGATGTGCAGCGGCCAGTCACTGCGTGGGAAGACGAGCCCGTCAGCCACGGCTTCGACGAACGCCACGAGAATGAGGTTCCGCATAAGGAAATTTTGCCACCGCGACGCCCTCCCACAGCGACGATCAATCCCAAAGGTGAGCGAGGGTTGCTCGAAAAGGCGCTAAAGGTGAGCGAGCGTCGCTCGAGGACAAACGCCCGCTCAGATATACCGCCTTAAGCGCGAACGCTCGCTCACAAGAGTGAGCGAGCGTCGGCGGAAAAGGCCCTAAAGGTGAGCGAGGGTTAGACGGTACGGACGACGTCCTCGTACGCGAACTTCGGCTTGGCTTCGCCGAAGGCGTCCGGACCCGGCTGGCCGATGTTGACCACGAGGAAGCTCTTCTGGTCACCGACGGGGAAGAATTCGGCGTCGATCGCAGCGAAGTCGGCACCGGTCATGGGGCCGGCGGCGAAGCCGAGGGAGCGGACGGCGAGGATGAAGTAGCCGGCCTGCAGGTGGGCGTTGTTGTTGCCCGTAGTTGCGGTGAACTCGGGGTTGGCGTCGTACATGGCCTTCGGGGCAGAGTAGACCGGGAGGAACTTGTCCCACTGCTCGTGCCAGGCGGTGTCGTAGGAGAGCACGGCGACCAGCGGAGCAGAGGCGGTCTTGGCCTTGTTGCCCGGAGAGAGGGTCTCGACGAGCTTGGCGCGGGCCTCGTCCGAACGGACGTAGGTGACGCGCAGCGGCTGGGAGTTGAACGCTGTCGGGCCGAACTTGGTCAGTTCGTAGATGGCCTGTGCTTGCTCCTCCGAGACCTCACCGGCAAAGGAGTTGGCAGTGCGGGCTTCGGCAAAGATGGCGTCGACTGCTGCGGCGTCAATCACTGCTTCTTCGTGGGCGATCGTCATTCGCGTACCTTTCGCTGTGCCCGCAGCCATCGACGGCCGGGCGCTTATGCTTTCCATGGTTGCAACTTCAACTTCCCTCCGCCTCTTCCCGTGAAGCCACGTGACGTTCCACACAGCGGAATCGGCAGGCCGTACGGGCGGTAAGGTTGCACCCGGACAATCACAACTTTCAGGGAAGGCTCCCGCAGATGAGCATGCTCGGAACCAAATGGAAGCTGCACGGCAACGGCAAGACGATCCGGCCGGGACACGTGGTGGCACCCGAGGAGCGGCTGGCATGGCCGCTGACCATCGGCGTCGGCATGCAGCACGTCGTCGCGATGTTCGGAGCCACCTTCCTTGTGCCCATCATCACGGGCATGCCACCGGCCACCACACTGCTCTTTTCCGGCATCGGCACCCTGTTGTTCCTGGTCATTACCAAGGGGCGCGTACCGAGCTACCTCGGTTCGAGCTTTGCCTTCATCGCCCCCATCCTGGCGTCCCAGCAGCAGTTCGGCGTTCCCGGCGCGCTCGGCGGAGTGGTGCTTGCCGGCGTCGTACTGGCGCTCGTCGGCGCGGTGGTGCAGAAGTTCGGCGCTGAGTGGATCAACCGGACCATGCCACCTATTGTCACGGGCGCGATCGTCGCCCTGATCGGCCTCAACTTGGCGCCAGCCGCAAAAGCCAACTTCGATAAGGCCCCCGTCACCGCCCTCGTGACGCTGGTGACGATCATCCTCGTGAGCGTCCTCTTCCGCGGCATTCTGGGCCGCCTGAGCATCCTGGTGGGCGTGGTGGTGGGCTACCTCACCGCCATGACGCGCAGCGAAGTGGACTATTCCAAGATGGACGCGGCGTCGTGGATCGGCCTGCCGCACTTCCAGACTCCGGAGTTCCACCTCGGCGTCGTGGGCTTGTTCGTGCCGGTCGTCCTGGTGCTGGTGGCCGAGAACGTAGGGCACGTGAAGTCCGTGGCCGCGATGACGGGACGCAACCTCGACGACGTCTCCGGGCGAGCGTTGATGGCCGACGGCGTCGCGACGGTCCTCGCCGGGTTCGGCGGCGGCTCCGGCACCACCACCTACGCGGAGAACATCGGCGTCATGGCGGCGACGAAGGTCTATTCAACGGCGGCCTACTGGGTTGCCGGTGCCTTCGCCATCCTCTTGAGCTTCTCGCCCAAGTTCGGCGAACTCATTGCCACCGTCCCCCCCGGCGTGCTGGGCGGTGCCGCGACCATGCTCTACGGGATGATCGGCGTCCTGGGCGTGAAGATCTGGGTGCAGAACAAGGTCAACTTCTCCAACCCGATCAACCTGACCACAGCCGCCGTCGCACTGATTATCGGGATCGCGGACTATACGTGGACCATCGGCGAATTGAAGTTCACGGGCATCGCGCTGGGTTCGGCCGCTGCCCTGGCGGTCTATCACGGCATGAAGGGCCTGGCCCGTTGGCGCGGGACGGTTGCCGAGCCGGAGATGGAGACGGCGGGACTGCCGCCGGCGGCCAAAGCGGCGATGAACGCCGCCGCAAAGAGGAATGGGAAGAAGCGGTAAGGGGCCGCCCAGCGCAATTCATGCATTCGGCGGGGAGGGCAACCCTCTCCGCCGAACACAGCTCTCTAGCCGAACACCGGTAGCTATGAGAGGCGCCTACGCACAATATCGCTGAC
This sequence comes from Arthrobacter sp. 2RAF22, assembly GCF_052115325.1. NCBI lineage: Bacteria > Bacillati > Actinomycetota > Actinomycetes > Micrococcales > Micrococcaceae > Arthrobacter > Arthrobacter sp. 2RAF22. The sequence continues at coordinate 35,879 of NZ_JBFRGL010000003.1, forward strand.
CGCCTTGCCGTCGAAGCGGCCGGCGACCTTTTCGGTGACCGGTTTCATGACATAGCCCATGTGCATCAGGGACAGCTCCACGCCTTCGGCCTTGAGTGAGGCGATGACCTCGTCAACGATGGACTCGACCTCGGCGGCGGTCAGTGGTTCCGGCAGGTAGGCCTCGATGACCTCGGCATCCGCAATCTCCGTGGCGGCCCGCTCGGACTCTCCGGCCTCCTCGTAGAGGCGGGCGACCTCGTGATATTGCGCGGCCTCTTTCTGCAACATGGCGGTGATCTGGGCGTCGTCCAAGTGGATCGGCGCCTGTCCGGCCTTCTCACGGGTATCGATCTCGCTCAGGACGTTGCGCGTGGCGTTCAGGGCTACGCGGTTGCCATCCTTCATATGGCTGACGACGTCTGCGTGCAGCCGCTCTTTCAAGGTGGACATGGTGTGCTCCTCGATTCGATGGTGCCGTGCTGGCCGGCTGCCAGCCCGGCAGGCGGTGACGGCGTCCCGGGCGGGGTCGTCGCATCGTGGATGCATGGCAGAAGTCAGAGCCATGCTTTGTAGGTTAATTATCTGCCCGGACGACGCCGAGTAACCCCGCTGGCATGTCCCTGGGTGGACGGGAGCCTAGACCCCTTCCAGCACCTGGCTCGTGGCCCACGCGAGGTACTTGGCTGCGTTCGCCACGGCGTCGGCAATATCCGGCACGCCGTCCCGACGCTGTGCGACGTCGAGCAACTGCGCCGCGGCCACCACGCCGTGGCCGGCCAGTTCTTCCGGTGTCACCAGGATCCGGCCCGCCACCACAATCACCGGAATTCCATGCCCTTGGGCGGAATCCGCGAGAGCGATGGGTGCCTTGCCGGTCAGCGACTGCGAGTCCATGGATCCTTCGCCGGTGATCACCAGGTCAGAGCCGGCGAGCTGTTCGGGAAGCCCAGTCAGGCCCGCCACCAGGGCGAACCCGCCTTCCAGCGTCGCTTGGGCGAAGGCCAGGAACGACGCCGGGAATCCTCCAGCCGCTCCGGCCCCGGGAACATTGACGTCGTGACCGCCCGCTTCCCGAAGCAGCGACGCCCAGTTGCGCAGGCCGGCGTCAAGCAGCTCCACCGCGTCCTCGTCCGCCCCCTTCTGAGGGCCGAAAACGTGCGCGGCGCCGTCGCTGCCATAGAGCGGGTTCCGGACGTCGACGGCGATCCGGAACCTCACCGCGGTCAGCCGCGGATCCAGCCCGGAGACGTCGAGGGATACGACGTCGGCGAGCGAGCCTCCGCCGAGTGGAACCACGTTCCCGGCCGCGTCCAGGGGCTTCAGCCCGAGCGCACGCAAGGCGCCGCTGCCGCCGTCGGACATCGCGGAACCACCCACGCCGAGCACGATCTCGGTGGCTCCGGCGTCAAGGGCGGCGGCGATGAGCTGGCCGCAACCGTAGCTGTGGGCGCGCAGGGCGTTTTCCGGAGTCGGCTCCATGTGTGCCAGTCCGGAGGCTTGCGCCGTTTCGATCACCGCAGTGGCTCCGCCAAAGGCATTTTGCCGGATGGCCCACGCAGCGCCTACCGGCTTGAGGATGGGACCGACGACCGCATTGATCCGCTCTTCGTAGCCCGCCGCCACGGCTGCTTCCAGTGTTCCTTCGCCACCGTCGGCGATCGGAAACTGCGTCACCACGGCGTCCGGATAGACGCGCAATGCCCCCTCGGCCATCGCTGAGGCTGCTTCGGCGGCGGTGAGGGAGCCTTTGAACTTGTCCGGGGCAATCAGGATGCGCATGTTCCCATCCTGCCAGCGGGGCTAAGCTTTTCGCAGATTCGTGCGCGGAGATGTCGAAAACAGCCGGCGCCGTTCGTATAGAGGGTGAGACGCGGGCACGGTGCCGGCGCCACATCCCAAGGAGGAACAGTCATGCCACGTTATCTGCTCAGCATCTACCAGCCCGACGGCCCAGCCCCGGAGCCCGAAGTCCTCAACAAAATCATGGCCGATCTTGACGTCCTGAACCAGGAAATGCGCGACGCCGGCGCCTGGGTTTTCACGGGTGGCCTGCACCCCGCCAGTACCTCCACAGTGGTGCGTGTGAACGACGGCGAGGTTCTCACCACGGACGGCCCCTTCGCTGAGGCCAAGGAACACGTGGGCGGCCTGTGGGTGATCGAAGCCCCGGACCTGGACGTGGCACTTGGCTGGGGACGCAAAGCCGCCCAAGCCACCACGCTGCCTATCGAGGTCCGGCCGTTCGCGGGCTACCGGGAATAGTTTCCCCGTGGTCCATATTTCGGAGATCGCACGAATATTCCGTGAAGAGTATGGAAGATCCGTGGCGGTCCTGGTCCGCGTTCTGGGCAGCATCGACGCCGCCGAGGACGCAGTCCAGGACGCCTTCACCGAGGCCGTGGCGCGCTGGCCCGACGACGGCCTGCCGCCGAGCCCAGCGGGCTGGATCATCACCACCGCCCGCAACCGGGCCATCGACCGGTTCCGCCGCGAGGCCTCCGGTAGGGAGAAACTCGTCCAGGCCGCGATCCTGCACGGTGATGAACACAGCGATGAACCCGAAGAGGTGGATACCGTGGAGGACAACCAGCTCCGGCTGATCTTCACCTGTTGCCACCCCGCCATCAACCGGGCCGCGCAGGTGGCCCTGACACTCAAGCTCCTGGGCGGGCTCACCACGGCGGAGATCGCCCACGCTTTCCTGGTCCCCGAGGCAACCATGGCCCAGCGCCTGGTGCGGGCGAAAGGGAAGATCCGCGACGCCCGCATCCCCTACCGGGTACCGAGCGGCGCCGAGCTTCCTGAGCGTTTGAAGTCGGTGCTGGCCGTGGTCTACTTGGTCTTCAATGAGGGCTACGCTGCGAGTTCAGGGGCTGGGCTGGTGCGCGAACACCTCTGCCACGAGGCTGTTCGCCTTGGCCGGCTCATCATGGAACTCATGCCTGATGAGCCCGAAGCCAAAGGCCTGTTGGCCCTCATGCTTCTGCTCAATGCCCGCAGTGAGGCCCGGACGACTCCCGACGGCGGCCTGGTGCTCCTCGCCGACCAGGACCGCAGCGTCTGGGACAAGGACCAAACTGCGGAAGGGCAATTATTGGTGCGGCAATGCCTGAAGCGGAACCAGCCCGGACCGTACCAATTGCAAGCCGCCATCAACGCGGTCCACAGCGACGCCGCACAGCCCGCAAGCACGGACTGGCGGCAGATCCTGGCATTGTACGGACAGCTCCTGGCCATGGAGCCGACGCCGGTGGTCGCCTTGAACAGGGCCGTTGCCCTCGCGGAGGTGGAGGGACCCGCCTCGGGTCTTGCCGCCGTCGACGTCCTTGAACTGGGCAACTACTATCTTTTCCACGCAGTGCGGGCGGATCTGCTCCGGCGCCTGGGACGCAACAATGAAGCTGTCTCCGCCTACCGGGAAGCGCAGGAGCGCACGGACAACGACGCCGAGCGAGACTTCCTGGCGTCACGCATCCGGGCGCTCACCACCACTGGCCCCGGACCTGCAGCACCGACTTCAGACCATCCGCTCGGTCGGTGACGATCCCGTCCACGCCCATATCAAGCAACCTGGCCATCTCGGCCGGATCATTGACCGTCCAGACGTGAACCTGCAGCCCAAGCCGATGCGCCCGCCGCAGGAAACCGGGGGTCACAACGGCCAGGGGTCCGTAGCGGACCGGCACTTGGAGGGCATCGACGTCGTGCAGGATCTTCCGCAGCCAGCGCTCGGGAAGAAGCGGTCCCAAGAGGGTGAAGGCGGCGTTGCAGGCAACGCCAGCCGAGGACGCCGTGCGACGGCGGAGCAGGCGCAGGACGGCCCGACGCCGGCGATCTGAGAAGCTCGCAATCAGCACCCGGTCGTGGGCGTCAAGTTGTTCAATGACTCCAGCGAGGGGTTTGACGGTATGCCAATCCTTGACATCAATGTTCAGCCGCGCCTCGGGAAATTCCTTCAGGACATCGGCCAAGTGGGGAATTGCTTCGCGGCCACCGATCCGGGCCTTGGCGATCTCGGCGGCACTGAGACTGGAGATGGAGCCATGGGCATCCGTGACACGGTCAAGGGTGTCGTCGTGGAAAAGGAGCACCACGCCGTCGGCAGTGGCGCGGGCATCGGTTTCAAGATGCGTGAAGCCGAGCTCAAGCGCCGCCCTGAATGCCGCGGCCGAGTTCTCAAGGCCATCCGGCGAAAATCCGCGGTGCGCGAACGCAAGCGGAGCGGATTGTCCGTCCGGGCGGCTGAAGAAAGGCAAATTCGGGCTCACACGGGTAGCGTAACCCGGCTGCGCCTCCCGCGAGCCCGTCAGGATTCCTGCCGGACGATCTCCACGCCGTCGCCGCAGTGCACCAGCGTGCGGCCGCGGCCGCCGTCGAGGTTTACCCAGACCACGCTGTGGTCACTCGACACGGCGTCCACCTGGCCGGGGTTCTCAAACCCCGGCGCAAGCTTGACGCTCACGCGGTCTCCGCGGCGCAATTGCTTCCAATGTTCAGCCGGCACTGCGCGGCGAACGGGGGCCTCGGGCCACCCTGTCGTCTTTCTCTTGGCCATCATGTCCCCTGTGATCGGCATCGAATACGACAAGAGACTACGGGGAGTAGTTGAACGGCAGTTGGACTGAAGCTGTGTAATGGGTGAGCGGTCCCAACCAACTAGCAATCGTTGTCGTTTAGAGGCCTGAAAACGACGAAAATTGCGTGGGCCCACGCCGCCAGAGTTCCCTGGCCGTGGGGCCCCACTGGCGAGGGACCCTGCCTGAGCTTGCGAAGGCTGGGAGCCGGTGGGGACTTGCGAGGCGAGGGTGGCGGTGGGGACCAGTTGGGACCGCCGGCTGGGAGGTGGGCCTAGATGATGGCGGCGCGCAGTTGCTTCGCGGCCAGTGCGGGGTCGTCGGCACCGTAGATGGAACCGCCGACGACGGCGACATCCGCTCCGGCGCGCTGGACGGCTCCGATCGTGGACAGGTTCACGCCACCGGCCACCGAGAACGGCACGCGGGCTTCCTCACCGGCGCTCAGGAGCACATCCAGGTTGTAGCCCGGCTTTGCCTGCTCGTCGAGGCCGGCGTGGAACTCGATGAACTTGGCACCGAGGGCCCTGGCTTCCTTGGCACGGGTTACTTTGTCCGCAACACCGATCAGGTCAACCACGATGCCCTTGTTGTGGGCCTTGGCGGCCTTGACTGCACCCGCGATGGTGGAGTCGTCTGCGCCGCCAAGCACGGAGACCAAGTCTGCGCCCGCCTTGAAGGCGATGTCGGCTTCAAGTTCACCGGCATCCATGGTCTTGAGGTCGGCAAACACGACCTTGTCCGGGTGGGCATCCTTGATGGCCGTCACCGCGGACAGGCCTTCGCTTTTCACGAGGGGGGTGCCGAGCTCGATGATGTCCACGTATTCGGCGACCTTGCCGGCGATCTCGAGGGCGGCTTCGGTGGTGAGGACGTCGATAGCGACTTGCAGCTTCATGGAGGGATCTCTTTCTGTCGTTTGTTGTGGTGTTGGTGCGGTGAAAATCAGGGGCTATTCGAGGTTGGCGTGGCGGAGCCAGAGTTCCTCGGCCGGGGTTGCATCGTTGTCCCACAGGGCCTGGAAGACGGCTTCGGCAGCGAGGAAGAGCACCTGCTCGAACAGGCTGCCGGAGTATTGACGCGACAGCGTGGAACCGTGGTCTGTCTTCTGCGCCGCCGGAATGATGACGACGACGTCGGCCAGTTCCGCAAGCGGGGACCCGGCATTCGTGGTGTACACGGCGATCCTGGCGCCGGCTTTGGAGGCAGTCTCGGCGGCGCGCACGACGCCGGAGGTCGTCCCGGAGCCCGAGGCGAGCAAGAGGAGGTCGCCCGAGCGGATGGCCGGTGTGGTGGTGTCCCCCGCGATGTGCACGTCGAAGCCGAGGTGCATCAGCCGCATCGCAGCCATCCGCAGGACGAGGCCGCTGCGGCCGGCTCCTGCAACGAAGATCCGGCCGGTGGCCGAGTTCCCGGCAGTCTGGACTTCCGTGGCCAGGCTGGACAATTGCCGAAGGTCCACTTCAGCTGCCGTTTCCGCGATCTCGCTGCCCACGAGGGCCAGGCTTAGCTCGACATCCGGGCTTGGGTCGACGTCCGATACGGCCTGGACGGCCTCTGCGGTGGTGGTCATGCGTTGCCTCCTGCTCAGGTGAATGCTCGGTTTGAATCAATCCTTCAGGACTGAACGGGTAGGCGTAACGCTGAACAAGGGCGGTATTAGCTACCCGTTTGGGTAGTAGGCGGACGGCGCGAAGCGCTAAAGTGGCGGGATGACCTCAAGCCGATGGACCCTTCTCGAGGCAGTCGCTGAACTGGCCAACGCACCGCTCACGAACATCGCCGAGAGGCTCCGTGAAGCGACGCTTCCGTACGTAGGCAGCAGCGCGCTGGTGATCTTCACCGAAGATTGCACCGGCCGGCCCCAGAAGAAAGCCGGGGCAGAGGGCATCATCAGCCGCGTCTCCATTCCCGAGTTGGATCAACTGCGGACCCGGGTCACGGAAGGCGAGGTGTGGCACGGGGAAGCGGCCATCGCCGGCGAGCAACGGCCTGTTCTTGCATTGACGTCCGAGAGCAATGCGCTGCTGACCCTCACTGAGCCGGCCCTGCCCGAAGAACCGTTGGAGCGCGCGTCGACCCTGCGGATGCTTGACTACCTATGGCAGCTCACAGCGCGGCGCATCCAGGAGAAGGTGGCGGACGCGCCGCCGTCGTACCTTTTGGAATCCCGCGCGGCGTCAGCCGAGCGGCTCCGCGTCACGGCCGAACTCGTGGACAGGCATTCGACCACCCTGGAGACACTTTTGGCGGCGTTGCGATCGAGCGCCCTGGACGATGCCACTGCCAGAAAAACCGTCACCGACCTGGCCGCTACCTCGCTGGTCAGTCTCCGGACGCTCAGCGACCGCACCACAGACCTCGTCGAAGAGCCGGTGGCCAAGGCGTTCGAACGGCTGCGGGAAGACCTGCGGCCGCTCATGCACTTCAGCGGGCTCGACATCCAGTTCATCGAGCCACCGGTCAACGGCCGTGCCTTGCCCGGCGAAGTTGCCCACGCCTCCAGGGCGATCGTGCGGGGACTGGTGCTCGCCATCGTGGAGCAGCCCGCAGTCAGGCGCGTGCGGGTGCAGTGGGACTGTGACGGCGTGAACCTCCTCATCAACGTGCGCGACGACGGCCTAGGCGAACTGACGTCGGATTCGCCCAACATTGCCCGGCTCAACAACAGGGTGGCAGCGCTGGACGGCCGAATGAACATCGAGGTCATGGCCGGCTGGGGAGCCGACGTGCAGGTGGTCCTGCCACTGGACCCTCCATCAGCCCCGGCGGGCGACATCGGTGGATGGGGCCTGGCCGAGCGAGAAATGGAAGTTCTTCAACTGTTGGCGGCCGGGCAGCGCAACCGGGCCATCTCCGCCAAGCTGCACATCAGCGAAAACACCGTTAAATTCCATGTCAGGAATATTTTCAGGAAACTCGGCGTGGGTTCACGAACAGAGGCCATTGCCTTGGCGCACAGCCACGGACTGCGGGCGCCGAACTAGCGGTGCACAGCGGCCCGGTGCGGGGCCGACTAAACCCGCAGGGAAGCGAGCTTTGCCTCGAGGATCTGGGCCACGCCGTCGTCGTCGAAATGGGGCGCCTGCTGTCCTGCTGCGCTGATCGCCTCCGGATGGCCGCTGGCCATCGCGTAACCGTCGCCGGCCCAGCGCAGCATCTCGACGTCGTTGGGCATGTCACCGAATGCCACCACCTCGGCGGCCTCGATGCCTCGGGATGCCGCATATACGGCGAGTGTGACGGCTTTGTTGATACCGGGCGCCGACATTTCCAGGAGTGCGGTCCGCGGCGCCGAGTGGGTGGTCTCCACGAGATGCGCGACGGCGGGCTGCACCCTTGCGAGGAAATCATCCGGAGTGCCGCTGCGCGTTACGGCAAGGAACTTCACGACGGCGTCGTCCGCGGTCAGCGTTTCGTCCAGCCACGCGGGCGTGAACTCGGCCAGGAGCTCGCTGGTCTCGTTCTCGATGAACCCGGGCTCCAGGTGGAATCCCGTGAGTGTTTCGGCAGCGAACAAGGCGTCGGGCCGGAGCTGCTTGATGATCCGGCGGGCCTCCAGTACAGACGCGATGCTCAAGGCATTGGCCGAAATCAGCTTGTCAGCTTCAAGGTCCCACACCACTGCACCGTTGGAGCAAATAACGATGCCGCTATGGCCGATCTGTTCGCGGAGGGGGTAGAGCCAGCGCGGTGGCCGACCCGTCACGAACACCACCTCGATGCCCGCGTCGCGGCAGGCATGGAATGCGCGGATGGTGCGGCTGCTGATCTTGCCGTCATGCCCAAGGATGGTGCCGTCAATGTCACTTGCTACGAGCCGCATTATGTCAGTCTACGTGGGGGCGGCCGCCGTCGACTTAGCCCCTGGAGCTAGCGCCGCTCGAAATGGCCCGTGATGACGGCCCGGGCCAGCGTGTGAGAAGCCAGCTTGCGGACGAGGGCTTCCGTGGAGGCACCAGCGTCGAGCCCCAGTTCAGCGACGTCGACCGCGTGCACGGCCACGATGTACCGGTGCGGACCGTGCCCGGGCGGCGGCGCCGCACCCAGGTAACCGGGGAACCCGGCGTCGTTCTTGAGTTGAACCGCTCCGGCCGGCAAGTGCGCACCACCCGGAACGCCGGCACCGGCAGGCAACGAGTTCGTAGTGGCGGGGATGTTGACCACTGCCCAGTGCCAGTAGCCGCCCGCCCTCGGAGCATCGGGGTCGAAGACGGTGACGACGTAACCCTTGGTGCCCTCGGGGGCTCCGCTCCAGCCCAGCTGCGGGGATTCGTCCTTGCCGCCGGTCACGCCGAAGCGCTTGCTGGTCTGGGCCGGGCTGAGAGCGTCGCCGTCCTTCAGCGAGCCGCTGGTGACATCGAACGATGGGACTTGTGGAAGGTCGGCGTAGCTCATGGCTGCCTCTCGACGCTTGCACCGGCTTCCGGGACGCCCAAGGCGTTGAGTTCGGCACGCGTCGGCGGATTCGCGCCCGGCCGGGAGACCGTGATTGCCGCTGCGCGCGCGGCATGGCTGAGGAGTCCTTCGAGCACTTCGGCGGGCATGGCGTGCAGTTCGTCGCGGTTTTGGGCCCCTGCCAGCCCGTGGTCAACGATCCCGGAGAGCAGTGCGGCCATGAAGGAATCGCCCGCACCCACGGTATCCGCCACCTCTACCTTTGGGGCGTCCACCTGGGCCTCGCCCGCGGCTGTGACACCCCAGGGTCCGTCCGCGCCTCGCGTGACCACCACGACGGCGGGCCCCCCGCTGCCGCCCAGGCCCAGCCAGCGCCGAGCCGATTCCAAGACATCGACGCCCGGATAGAGCCACTCAAGGTCCTCGTCGGATGCCTTGACCACGTCGGCAAGCGCCACGAAACGCTCCACCTGGGCCCGCGCAAATTCTCGATCCTTGATGATGCTGGGCCGGCAGTTCGGATCGAAGCTAACAGTCGCATTCGGATGGGCATGCTCGACGGCGGCAAGGACATCCGCTGCGCCCGGCTCCAACATCGTGGCAATCGAGCCGGTATGCAGGAGCGAGGTCCCCTGAAGCATGAACGGCAAGCGCGCGGCGAGGCCGGGAAGCTCCCAGGCGAGGTCGAAGGTGTAGCTTGCAGCGCCGTCGTCGTCGATCAAGGCCGTGGCCACGCTGGTAGGGCTCTCGTCCGGCGGCAGCGGAACCATGACGGAACTGGAGCGCAAGTGGGCTGCGATCGAGTCGCCGTAAGCATCCTTGCCGAAGCGGCCGATGAACTGGACAGCGTGGTCCAGCCTGGCCAGGCCCACGGCAACGTTGAGCGGACTTCCGCCCACGTGGGCATCGATTCCCGAGGAACGCTGGACGACATCAACCAGCGCTTCACCTATGACTGTCAGCATGGGACAACTCTGCCACGCGGATGTGGTGTGCGTCTCTCGATGACAGCCGGTGACTTTGCCGGCAAACCGTCACGCGAGCAGCCGCTGCACCAACTCCCGGCACTTCTTGTACGCAACGGCCCTGGGATCGATCAGGTCGAAATGGTCGCCAGGCACCTTGAGGAACTGGGCCGCGCCCCCGGAAGCGGTGGCTGCGGCAACATAAGCCTCGGACTGGCTGCACGGGACATCCTCGTCCGATGCAGCATGGACCGCGAAGACCGGTACGGGGATGGGCAGCGACCTCATGGGGTCCGCATAGATATGCCGTTTGGGGTATCTTACCGAGTCGCCACCCATGAGGTTGTCGACGGCGCCGTTGCTCAGGTTGAGCCGCTCGGCGTCGGCAAGGTTCAGCAGGCCAGACTGGCTCACGACGCCGGTGAGCCGCACTGCCGCACCGTTGTCATGCCGATGGAGCTGGCGGTCGGCGTCCGGGGCGCCGATTTTGGAGAGTTTTTCCCGCCCGGCCGCCCAAACCGCGAGATGGCCGCCTGCGGAGTGTCCCAGTGCCACCACTTTGTTCAGATTAAGTTCATGTTTGCCGGCAATCTCGCCCAAGTGGTCGATCCCATCGAGGACATCTTCGAACGTATGCGGCCAGCCGCCACCGTTTCCGGCCCTCCGGTATTCAAGGTTCCAGGCGGCAATTCCATGTGCAGCGAGATCCCGGGCAATCGGCTCACCGAGTTCGGCGCCGTATTGGGAGCGCCAATAGCCTCCGTGGATCACCACCACCACTCCATCGGGTCTGTTGCGGTGTGGTTGTAGCGAATCGGGTACGAACAGCTCGCCCCATTGGCTGGAGTGCTGGCCGTAGTAGTACTTGTGCCGCTTCATCGTGTCCTCCTTTGTGCCGAGCCTATCGCGGAGGAGCGCCGCGGAGCGGGAACGATGGCCTGAGGATCCACGCGGAGCCTTCCTGTAGCCACTGCCCGAGCGTACCCTCAGGGGTGAAGCGCTACCCTCGCTTCACTCCCGCGTTTTTGCGGGAAATGCTTCTTTACCCGGACGTGATTTCAATGATCCGTCGTATCTCCGCGTCGGTTCTTGTGGCTTTGACCTTGAGCGTGCTGGCTGTGGCTGCGCCGGCTTCGGCGGCAAACCCGCCTGGAACTGGAAAGCCTAACCAGTCCTGCCAATCCCTCGAACCGAACACACCCGGCAATGCCGCCAACAGCCCAGGATCGCCATTCAACGAGCCGGGCATCAACAGCATCAACGGCGGAGTGGGTGGACAGAACTACTCCCCCACCTCCCAATACGATGTTGCATGCTTCCAGGTGGCGCACCGGTAGCGCCAGAGGGCCCGGCTCAGCTCCACTGTCGGACCTCCCCCGTAAGCTGGAGGCATGGCTAGCAATTGGGACAGCTTGGATCCTCAGCTGCGCGAATCAGTACAGGCGAACGTGGAGCTTTACGAACGCGTCCGGCCTGCCCTGAAACTTGTCACCCGCGATGTCCTGTTGACCTTGCGGGACATGCTCAAGAACAGCGAGTCCGTGCCCCTCTTCGTCACGGGACGCACCAAGACGGTCGAATCTTTCCGGGAGAAGATTTCCCGCACCGAGGTGCCCCTGGAGGGGGGTCCGCGGGTGCTGAAGTTCCCGGATCCCTTCCGGACCTTGAACGACATGGTGGGGCTGCGCGTCATCACCAAGCTCCCGGCCGAGAACGCCGCAGTTGCGAACTTGATCAAGCGCCAGCGCCAGCTTTTCGATTGCCGCGGAGACCTTGAGAAGGACATCGGCTCCATCGAGTCCGGCACCTACGGATATTCCAGCCGCCACCTCATCCTCCGCACCATCCAAAACGAGTCCGTGAAGGCCTACCAACAGGTCTTCAATCCGGACATTCCGCCCAATGGCAGCTACTTCTTCGAATGCCAGATACGTACGGTTTTTGCGCATGCCTGGAGCGAGATCGAACACGACATCCGCTTCAAGGCCGAGGATCCGCGCGCTTGGACACCGCATTTCGACCGCCAGTTCACTGCTACAGCCGCAATGCTGGAAACCGTGGAAAGCGCCTTCGCCGACCTCCACGAACGCTACGAGGAAGTCCGCGGCTACTGGGATCTCGACGGCGAAGGCTCCATGCCCCTCACGCCCAACCGGGTGCGTGACGTCTGGCGGACGCTGCTTCCCCACGTTGACCGTAAAGTTGATGACGACTGGGGTTGGGCTGCGGAGCTTCTCGCGGCCCACGGACTGAACAAGACCGTGGAACTCGCCGGTCTCCTCAGCGCCAACCGGATCACCGAGGTCCGCAAAGCCCTGGATCACCGTTACTCCCCTGGACCGGACCGCCTCCTGGATGACCTCCTGCTCTGGCAGTACGGCACTGAACACATCGACCTCACCGCCGAGGCGCCCGACGTCGTCCCCCACCCCCGGCGGGACAGCCTCCAGCGGCGTCTCAAGCAGATTGAGCGGTACCGCCTGACCAACAGCTAAGGACCCATGACACCCGAGCAGCTCCAGTCCCTCCGTTTCACACTGCGCTCTCCCCGCAGGCTCAAGACGGAAGCATTGGCCGGGTTGGTGGTGGCGCTTGCGCTCATTCCGGAGGCCATTGCGTTCTCCGTGATCGCCGGCGTGGATCCGCGCATCGGCCTCTTCGCGTCCTTCACGATGGGGGTCACCACGGCGATCGTGGGTGGCCGGCCGGCTATGATCTCGGCAGCCACCGGCGCCGTCGCCCTCGTGATCGCCCCCGTCATGAAGGATCACGGGCTGAACTACCTGATTGCCACGGTCATCCTGGCCGGGGTCTTCCAAATCGTCCTGGCGGTCCTGGGGGTCACGCGGCTCATGCGCTTCATTCCGCGCTCGGTGATGATCGGATTCGTGAATGCCTTGGCCATTCTGGTGTTCATGGCGCAGCTGCCTGAACTCATCGGCGTCCCCTGGATGGTGTACCCGATTGTGGCCGTCGGGCTGCTGATAGTGTTCGGCCTGCCCAAAATAACGACAGCGGTGCCCGCGCCTTTGGTGGCCGTCGTCGCCCTCACGATCGTCACGACGCTGGCCGGCGTCCGCGTCCCCACGGTGCACGACAAGGGCGAACTTCCCAATAGCCTTCCCGGTTTCTTTCTGCCCAACGTGCCTTTGACCTGGGAAACCTTCCAGACCATTGCCCCGTTCGCTTTGTCCATGGCGCTGGTTGGCCTCCTGGAGTCCCTCTTGACGGCCAAGCTCGTGGATGACATCACGGATACCCGCTCCAACAAGGCCCGGGTGTCCTGGGGCCAAGGCATCGCCAACATCGTCACCGGATTCCTGGGTGGCTTGGGCGGCTGCGCCGTGATTGGGCAGACCATGATCAACGTGAAGGGTTCGGGCGCCCGCAGCCGGCTCTCGACCTTCCTGGCCGGAGGGTTCCTGCTGGTCCTCGTGGTGGCGCTCGGGGACGTGGTGGGCATGATTCCCATGGCCGCTTTGGTGGCTGTGATGATCTTCGTTTCCCTCATCACCTTTGACTGGCATTCGATCCGGCCGGCGACCCTCAAGCGACTCCCGAAGTCCGAGACCGGCGTCATGCTCGTGACGGTGGCCGTGGTGGTGGCGACGCACAACCTGGCTATTGGGGTGGGAGCCGGTGTCGTCACGGCCATGGTGCTGTTTGCCCGCCGAGTGGCCCATTTCGCCACGCTGGAGCGGAGTGAACTTGAGCTCAACGGCCGGACCGTGGCGAGCTACACGGTGGATGGCGAGTTGTTCTTCGCTTCCTCCAACGATCTCTACACGCAGTTCGACTATGCGAAGGATTCCTCGGAGGGAATCGACCACGTGGTCATCGATCTTCACGCCTCGCACATCTGGGACGCTTCCACCGTTGCCGTATTGGATTCCGTGACCGAGAAATACCGCAGGCACGGCCGCGAGGTGGAGCTGGTTGGCCTCAACGCGGCGAGCGTCCGGATGCGCGAACGGCTTGCAGGCAAGCTCAACGCAGGCTAACGTCCACCGGCACACCCAACGATCGCGCCCCCAACTGATCCCCACCGCCACCCTAGCCTCGCAAGCTCGGCCAGGGAACCCTGGCGGCGTGGGCCCACGCATTTGTTGTCGTTACGAGCCCTCAAAACGACAACAAATGCGAGCTAGTTGGGCTGGGAAACGACGGTCATCTGACATATTGGCCCGATCCGGGTCACGGATTGGGCGCACGTTCAACCACAGTGCCACGATAGAACGATGCTTGAGGCAACAACCAACCCCGCAGAAGCCCCCGTCCTGAATCCGGCACTGGCCGCGGAAGCCAAAATCGCCAGGATCGCGGTCACGGTCTTTCCCGTCCTCGTGGTTCTCGCCGGAGTGGCCGGTTTCCTGCTTCCCGACGCCTTCAAACCACTGGCACCAAGCGTTCCGTTCTTGCTGGGCATCATCATGTTCTGCATGGGCCTGACCCTTACCCCTCCGGACTTCGCATCGGTGGCGAAGCGCCCTTGGGCTGTGGTTCTGGGCATCGTCGCCCACTACATCATCATGCCGGGTGCTGGTTGGCTGATCGCGGTCGCGCTCAACCTGGAACCCCAGCTGGCAGTGGGCTTGATCCTGGTGGGCTGCGCGCCGTCGGGCACGGCCTCCAACGTGATGGCTTTCCTGGCGAAGGGTGACGTTGCGCTGTCGGTGGCCGTCGCCTCCGTTTCCACCCTCATTGCCCCGATCGTGACCCCTTTGTTGGTGTTTTTCCTCGCGGGTTCCTTCCTGAACATCGATGCCGGCTCCATGGTCCTGGACATCGTCAAGACGGTCCTCCTCCCGGTCATCGGAGGGCTGGCGGCCCGACTCTTCCTCAAGAAGCTCGTGCGCAAGGTGCTGCCGGCACTTCCCTGGGCATCCGCCGTCGTGATCTCACTGATCGTCGCCGTGGTGGTGGCGGGTAGCGCCGGCAAGATCGTTGCCGCGGGCGGCATCGTCTTCCTCGCGGTGGTTCTCCACAATGGCTTCGGCCTCGGCCTGGGCTACCTGGCGGGCAAGCTGGGCCGCCTCGATGGCAAGGCACGCCGGGCCCTCGCATTCGAGGTGGGCATGCAGAATTCCGGTCTTGCCGCCACTCTTGCGACCGCGCACTTCACGCCCCTGGCAGCGTTGCCGTCGGCCGTATTCTCCCTGTGGCACAACGTTTCCGGTGCCATCGTCGCGGCCTGGCTGGCCCGGAAGCCGCTCAAGGAGGGCTGACAGCTACGGCGTCTTGAACTCCCAAGGCGCCGCCTTGGTGGTTCCCGCGCCGATGGTGCGTCCTGCGAGCCGGTCAAGGAGCAGTGTGATGGCTCCTTCGAGCGCTTCCGGTTCCGGAGTCCCGCCCGCGGATCCGGGGGCCAGGACATCGAACCCGGCAGGCTGCATCGTGTCCGAAATGATGACCTGGGCTACTCCGCGCCTGGCCAACTCCCCCACCGTGAGGTCAAGAAGGGTGCCGGGCGGGAGAGCCCCGATGATGGCGCCGTCGGCACCGCCGGAGAGCATGAACCGCCGCCACCCTTCGCCGATGAGGATCACGGGCAAGTAGCCGTGCTGAGGCAAAATGCGTGCGGCGGCCGTTGCCAAGGCCCGGTCCCACGGCCATTCCAAGTCTCCGATGGCGATCGCCACGAGGTCGGTCTTGCCGCGGCGCATTCCGCGGGCCGCTTGGTTTGGTACGTAACCCAGTTCCTTGGCCGCGGCCTGGACGCGCTCTTGTGTTGCTTCGCTGATGCGGGTGGTGCCACCGAGGCGCCCGGACAAGACGTAGGACACGGTGGTGAGGGAAACGCCGGCGCTCTTGGCGACGTCCCGGATGGTCGGCTTCGCTCCAAGTCCCATGGCCTAGCGCTTTCCTTTCTTGCGGGAGCCCTTGCCCCGGCCCTTGTCCGGGTTCGGGGCATAGCGCTGAGCGACTGCCGGCTTTTTCGCGCCGGTGCCGCGGCGGTCCGGCTTGGGTGCCTTCTTGGGCTTCTCCTGCTGCGCCGAAGGCTGCCTCGAGCTCTGGGCGGTTCGCCCCCGGACGATGCCAATGAATTCCTCGATGACCTCGCTTGAGGAGTCGCTCGGCCAGGCCAGGGCGATCTGCGTCCCTTCGGCCCCGGTCAGGCGCCGCGCTACCGTGTCCTTGACGTTGAAATGCCGGGCCACCGACATCGGTAGGATCACGAGACCGGCGCCCGAGGCCACCACCTGCATGGCCATCTCCGGCCCGCCCATCGCGGCGACATCCAGGAAGTTCTCCTCCGCGAGGTCCTCCAACGCCACCTCTTCGAACACCGAGATTTCGTGGCCCTTCGGGGCCACCACCACAGCCTGCTCTTCGTAGAGCGGGATGACGTGGAGTCCGTCGCGATCCACCGGCAGGCGGACAAAGCTGAGCTCCGCGGAACCGTCGCGCAGGACCTCTAGCTGCGCACCGTCGTCGGACATGAACGAGTGCAGCGGAACGTCGGGCATGCGCTCTTCCCAGCGCCGGATCCATTTCCCGGGCGTCACGCCGGCGACGTAGGCGAAAGTCAGCCCCTGGGGGCCGCTTGTTTCGGCGTCGGAGGCGTCGGGGACGCCGACGGCGGGCAGGGATTCTTGATCGGATGGCACCAGTTCACAGTACCGCGCGGGCGGCAGCCAACGCAGCGCCCGCGCAAGCTACGCCGCGTACACCTGGACCGCCGTGGCCTTCACCACGAAGAAGACGCGCGAGCCAGGCTCCAGTCCCAGCTCGGCGGACGCAGAGGGCGTGATGTCCGCCGCCAGATCGCCGGCCCGGACCCTGATATGGTCCCCATGCGGTTCAAGATCAGTGATCGCAACCGGGAACGAGTTGCGCGGGCTGCCGTGGGCGGCGTCCAGGAAGATGGAAACGGCCGACGGCGGGAAAGCGGCGACGCCGGGCTCGCCCGGTTCCGCTTCGTCGTCGAGGTGTCCCGCGACATGAAGATCGGGAAGCTCCGCGGTGGCGAGCGTCCTGAGTCCGTCCTCCGTGACGGTGCCGGACATGAGGTTCACTCCGGCCAGACCAGCGGCGAACTGGCTTCGTGGACGTCGGAAGACCTCGCGGGTGGCGCCTTCTTCCACAATCCTGCCCTTGTCCATGACGATTACGCGGTCCGCGAGCATGAGCGCATCCAGGACGTCGTGGGTAATGATCAGGGCCCGACGCCCGGACAGGACGCGTTTCAGGAGCCGGCGCAAGTGCGGAGCGGCGTGGATGTCCAGGGCGGACATGGGTTCGTCAAGGAGCAGCAATTCGGGACTGGCCGCCAACGCGCGGGCCACCGCAACACGCTGGGCTTGTCCCCCGGACAGCTGCCCGGGCTTCCTCCCGGCGAACTCCATGACGTCGACTTCGGCAAGCCAGTACCGCGCGGTTTCGCGTGATTCCGCCCGGGAAGCGCCTGCACTGCGCGGGCCGAAAGCCACGTTGTCGAGGACGCTCAGGTGCGGGAAAAGCAACGGTTCCTGGGCCAACAGTGCCGTACCGCGAAGGTGTGGAGGGGTCCATACCCTGCTGCCGCCGTCGAGGTCGAAAAGAACCTGGTCGCCTAGGCGGGCACAGCCGGCATCCGGCCGCACGAGTCCCGCCGCGACGGACAGAAGCGTCGACTTTCCGGCCCCGTTGGGGCCGAGGATCGCCACGGTTTCCGCTTGCCCAACGCTCAATGACACGTCGAGGTTTCGGGCCCGAACGGTGGCGTCGATGTGGAAACTCACGCGGCGGCCTCCGCGGGAATGTCTGCGCGGTGGGGACGCCGGTAAGACAGTCCGACGACGATCACCGCCACGGCGACAAGCACGAGTGAAAGGGCGACGGCGGCGTCCGCGTCGGTCTCGCGCTGCAGGTAGATTTCGAGAGGCAATGTCCGAGTGACACCTTGCAGGCTCCCCGCGAAAGTCAGCGTGGCCCCGAACTCGCCCAGGCTGCGGGCAAAGGACAATACCGCCCCCGACGCAAGACCGGGAAGGACCATGGGTACGGTCACGCGGCGCAGGATGGTGGTGGGGCGGGCGCCGAGCGTCGCGGCAACGGCTTCGTATCGGTTGCCGGCCGTCCGCAAGGCACCCTCGAGGCTCACCACCAGGAACGGCAAGGCGACGAACGTCTGGGCCAGGACCACCGCCGTCGTCGAAAAGGCGATCTGGATGCCCGCGAGCTCAAGGCTCTTGCCCAAGAGACCCTGCCGCCCGAACGTGTAGAGCAGCGCGATGCCGCCCACTACCGGCGGCAACACCAGGGGCAGGAGGACGAAGGCACGGAGGAGCCGCTGCCCGCGGAAGGGCCGGCGGGCAAGGACAAGTGCCAAGGGGATTCCGAAAACGACGCAGAGCGCGGTGCTCGCTGCTGAAGTGCGGAGGCTGAGGCCCAACGCCGTGAGCGAGGAATCGGAGGTCACCAGCGGGATGAATTGCGCCCAATTGACCTTTGCGACCATGGCGGCCAGCGGCAACAGGACGAACAAGCCGCCCACTACCGCAAGGCCATACACCCACCGTGGAATCCCGCTGAAGTTCATCTGCGCCTACGGTACGCCGGGGCTTGCGTCACCAGGACTTTCCGGGCGCCCCCGGCGACTCGTATGTGCGGCATGGATTCATCCTAGAACAGCGGCTGTGCCACTTCGCTGCGGGGGCGGATACCCTTGAACCATGACCTCTGCAAACTCCCAGTCCATGAAGCCGGCCACCGTTGCCAAGAAACTTGGCATCTACCTGCCTGCAACACCCCAGGAGTTCCAGGATTCGGAAATCACCCGCGCCGATTTCGCCGAGCTCCAGGCCAACGCCCCGGAGTGGCTCGCCGAGCTCCGCCGGACGGGTCCGCACCCGCGTCCCGTGGTGGCACAGAAGCTGAATGTCTCCATCAGCGGCCTCGCCCGCGGCGGAATCACCGAGCCCCTGACGACGGCGGAAATCACCGAACTGCTGGCAGCTCCCCCGCAGTGGCTCGTCGTCGAGCGCGCCACGCACGCAGCCGTGCGCTCCGAGGCAAAGCGCATCAAGGAAGAAGCTGCCAAAAAAGAAGCCACGAAGGACGCCAAGACGAACGCCGCTGCCAAGCGGGACGCGCCCAAGGCATCCAAGCGGGACCACGCTTAAGCTCCAGCCGGACTTCCGCAGCAAGGCAGGGCACCCGGGCCAGGGTGCCCTGCCTTGCTGCCCTTAAGCCCGATTCGGGCTCTCGCCTCCGGGCCTTCCTCGGCGCATACTGATTTCAAAGGGGTGCGCATTCGCGTGGAGGTGGTCCGATTGCCCGCCACAACTGGAATCCAGCTGACGGTCTGGGAGATCGGGCTGTGGGCGGTCTTGCTCACGTGCGCGGTGGCCTTCACCGTCAACACCGTCCGGAAAGCGGTCATCCACGCAGCCCCCGACGGCGGCCGCCTCGCCTTGCAGGCGCCCCTCGGCCAACGCGATCGGGAACCCGTCAAAGAGCCGGACGCCACCTTCTGGAACATCTTCGCCGGACTCGTGGTGATTGTCCCCGCAGTCGTCATCCCCGCGTTGGGCTCGCCCGCCGTCGGGCTCTTGATGCTCTTCCTCGCCATGGGTGCCGCTGCCACCGCCTTTGCTGTCGGCCGGAAACTGGAGCAGAAGCGTCAAAATCGGAGCGGTTTCACGGAGGCGGCAGCCCGTCACGACGCTCTCTTGGCCCGCTGGCAACGGTATGAGCTGGATCCCGCCAAGGGCATCGACTTCCCCGGCATGAGCGATGTCAACGTTCCGCAAACCGCCGCGTTGGTCCGTGCGCTGCAGGAAGCCCAACGCTGCCGCCTCACCGCGGGGACGGACTATGCCCGCGCCGTCGAGCGGTTGGATGTGGCGATGGCCGAAGCCGAAGCGGCGGCGGGCGTTTCCGCACCGTAACTGGCTGGCGTCGAGTGCCCGCTGCCTACGGAATTGCCCCGATGTGCACCAGGAGTTCGTGCTCGGCACCGTCGAGGTAGCGGCGCAACTCGGCTGCGGCCTCTTCCCGCTGTCCGTTGCGGATCTGGGCAACCAAGGCGGCGTTCCGTTCCACATAATGCCCGTGGAAGTCGGGAGTGGTGGCCATTGCGTGGAAGACCAATCGCATCTCGGCCAGCACTTTCTCCATCAATGCGTCCAGGGAGGCGCTTCCGGACAGCGACACCAAGGCCTTGTGCAACTCCTGGTTGGCGTCCGCCATGCCGGCCACCGATCCCTCGGCAAGGGCGGCCCGGGCCTTGTCCACGATCACGTCCATAGCGTCGAGGGCTCCGGCCGGGACATCGCCCCACAACACGGCCGCCGGCTCAATCAGGCGGCGCACCCGGTAGATTTCGCGGACGTCGTCGGCTCCCGGGGCGGCTACGAACACGCCGCGGTTGGGGATGCGCTGGACCACGGATTCACCGGCCAGCACCGTAAAGGCCTCCCGCAGGGTGTTCCGGGAAACGCCGAGCGCCTCGGACAGGGCTTGCTCGGAGAGCTTCGTGCCGGGCGGCAACAGGCCGTCGGAGATGCGCTGGCGAAGCTGGGCGGCAACCCAAGCCCCGGTATGGGCGTGGGTGGCGTGGCCGGCGTCGGCGATTCCTTGAAGCGCAGCGTTCATGGGCATGCCCCAAATCTACCGAACGGCGACCGTGCCAACCTCAGCCGATGCTCGCGAGCACTTCTCCGCGCCCGACGGCGGTGCCCGGCTCGTGCGGACCGCGCGCCACGGTGCCGGAACGGTGGGCCGGGACGGTGGTTTCCATCTTCATGGCTTCCAACACTGCCACGGGCTGTCCGACTTCCACTGCCGCACCGTCCTCAACCAGCCACTTCACCAGCGAGCCGGACATCGGCGAGGCGAGCCCGGCGTCGTCGGCCGCAACAGGCCCAGGGGCAGCAGCGACGGACCCGCCACCGCCGCTCATCAGCGCTTCGAACAAGCGGAGGGGGAGCCCAAGCTGCACCGCTTTGCCGTCCAGCTCCACCGTGAACGTGCTGCGTTCGGAGCCGGGGACCACGCGGGCGATCTCGGGAGAGGCGGCCAGCTCCTCGGCGAACTCGGTCTCGATCCACGTGGTGTACACGCCGAGCTTGTCCTCCGAGGTGAAGGCCTCGTGGCGGACCACGGCCCGATGGAAGGGAAGCACGGTGGGCAAACCCTTGATCTGCATCTCATCCAGGGCAACCCGGGCGCGGCGCAGGGCCTGCTGCCGGTCCTCGCCTCGGACAATCAGCTTGGCCAGGAGGGAGTCATATTCCCCGGGAACCACTGATCCGGAGCGAACTCCCGAGTCCACGCGGATGCCCGGACCGGTGGGCGCTTCGAAGACTTCCACGGTACCGGGGCCGGGAAGGAAGCCGCGTGCCGGATCCTCGGCGTTGAGGCGGAACTCGAAGGCGTGTCCTGTGGGCTCAGGGTCCTCGGTCAGGGAGAGGATGCCGCCTGCGGCGATCCGAAACTGTTCGCGGACCAGGTCCACCCCGGAGGTTTCTTCGGTGACGGGATGCTCTACCTGCAGGCGCGTGTTGACCTCGAGGAAGGAGATGGTGCCATCCACGGCCACGAGGTATTCCACGGTTCCGGCGCCGTAGTATCCCGCCTCACGGCAAATGGCTTTGGCCGATTCGCGGATGAGCGTGCGCTGTTCAGGGCTCAGGAAGGGTGCGGGCGCCTCTTCCACGAGCTTCTGGTTGCGACGCTGCAGGGAGCAATCACGGGTTCCGAGGACCACCACGTTGCCGTGCATGTCCGCCAGCACCTGCGCCTCGACGTGCCGCGGTTGGTCCAGGAAGCGTTCCACGAAGCATTCGTCACGTCCGAAGGCCGCCTTGGATTCACGCACAGCCGATTCAAAGGCGTCCTCGATGTCCTCCAGCCGTCGCGCGATCTTGAGCCCGCGGCCTCCCCCGCCAAAAGCAGCTTTGATCGCCRCCGGCATGCCGTGTTCCAAGGCGAAGGCAAGTACTTCAGCGGCGTTGGCCACAGGACCGTCGCTGCCCGGCACAAGCGGAGCCCCTGCGCGGACGGCCATCTCGCGGGCCGTCACTTTATTGCCCAACTCCCGGATCGACTGCGGCGCGGGGCCGATCCACGTGAGGCCGGCGTCAATGACGGCCTGCGCGAAGTCGGCGTTCTCGGACAGGAACCCATATCCGGGATGCACGGCGTCGGCACCGGCACGGCGGGCGACGTCGATCAGCTTGGCGATGTCCAAGTACGTCTCGGCGCCGGTGGAACCGCGCAGCGCGTAGGCCTCGTCGGCGAACCGCACGTGGAGGGCATCGGCGTCGGGGTCCGAGTACACGGCAACAGACTGCAAGCCCTCGTCTGAGCAGGCGCGGGCAATCCGCACGGCGATCTCGCCGCGGTTGGCGATCAGGACCTTTTTCATGGCTGGGTTCCTTCGGAGACAGCGCCGGCAACGGCAGGTTCAAGTGGTTCAAGGGTTGCGGGGTCCACGATCGTGAACCGCACGGTATGGCCGGGCGGCAATTGCGCCGCCGTCGGCAGGTCTTCGGGTACGACGACGGCAATCACCGGATACCCGCCGGTCACCGGGTGGTCGGCCAGG
Organism: Arthrobacter sp. 2RAF22; assembly: GCF_052115325.1. NCBI lineage: Bacteria > Bacillati > Actinomycetota > Actinomycetes > Micrococcales > Micrococcaceae > Arthrobacter > Arthrobacter sp. 2RAF22. The sequence goes on from NZ_JBFRGL010000003.1 coordinate 58,330, forward strand.
AAGAGGACCGGGTGTCCGCTGGGGGGAACTTGGAGGGCGCCGGCAACCGTACCTTCACTCGGGAGCTCGCCGGCGCCGCGGTCGGGGTTCCGTTCGAGCGGACGGTTGCTTCCCGGCCTGAGCCGGACACCGATCCTGTTGGACTGTTCGGTGGTGAGCCAGTCCTCCTGCGTGAGCGCCTCCAGGGCCCGGGAATCAAACCAGTCGTCCCGCGGGCCCAAGGTGATCCGCAGCTCCGAAGAGACCGCTCCTAGCCGGAGCGTGGATTCCTCGGAGGCGCCGACCATCTGGAAAAGCGGCGCTCTTCCCACGGGGAGGCTGGTCCCGGCCGACAGTGGCGCGGGACCGATTCCGGACATCGAGTCGCTTGAGCGGCTGCCGAGCACCGGATCAACATCAATCCCGCCGCGGACGGCAAGGTAGCTGCGGGCCCCGAGGGTCGGATCGCCCAGGCTGAGGGATTCGCCGTCCAGGAGAGCGAAGGGCGCGCACATCGCGGCGCGGCGGGCCGGCGCCCCGGAGGCATCGCGGATTTCCATGGGGACCACCGCCCCGGCAACCGCGAGTACCTGGTCGCCGGCGGCCCGGACCGTGAGTCCGCCTAGCACCGTTTCCACAACCGCGGTACCGGGTTCGTTGCCCACCAGGCGATTGGCCTGACGCATCGATTGCTCGTCCACGGCGCCCGCCGCTGAGACTCCCAAGTCCCCCAGTCCAGGGCGGCCGAGGTCCTGGACCAGCGATTGCAGTCCGGGTGAGTCCACCACGAGGGCGGGTCCGGTGAATTCGCGGGCGGCATGTGGTGCCGGAGTCAACGCGATGGCCTCGCGGACAGCGACATACCGGACCCTATCTCCTGGGCGGACAAGCGCCGGCGACTCCCGCTCGAGATCCCAGAGGACCGCCGTCGTACGTCCGATCAGCTGCCAGCCGCCCGGGGATTGCCGCGGGTAGACGGCGGAGAACGTTCCGCCGAGCGCCACGGAACCGGCGGGAACGGAGGTCCGGGGCGAGTTGCGACGCGGAACATCGAGGCTGCGGTTCTCGCCGAGCAAGTACGTGAAGCCCGGGGCGAAGCCGCCGAAAGCCGCGGTCCAGAGCTGGCCCGTGTGCGCGGCCACCACGCCGTCCCGGCCCAGACCGGTGAGCACGCCCACCTCGGTGAGGTCCTCGCCGTCGTACACCACTTCGATAGTGACGTCGCGGGAACTGTCGAGCGGCACCGCGCCTCGATCAACATGCCCGACGGCGGCGCGCGCCGCGAGTGCCTCGGCATGCGTGCCGAACTTAATCAGTACGGTGGCTGCCGCGGCGACCGCATCGAGCTGGCCGGGCAGGGGCTCGGCAAGCAGCCGGGAATGAAACGCCAGCACGGAAGGGAGATCGGAAAGCTCCACCAGGAGGGCACGCGAGCCGGACCAGCGTATTCCCGTGAGGCTCACGCGAAGCTCCGCACGGTCACGCCGGCGGCTTCGAGCCCCGCGCGGACGGCGGCTGCCATGGCCACGGCGCCGGGAGTGTCTCCGTGGACGCAGATGCTTTCTGCATGGACGTCCAGGATGGAACCGTCGCGGGCCACGATTTTGCCCTCCGTTGCCAGGCGGACCATGTTTTCCGTGATGGCGGCGTGATCGTGGAGCACGGCACCTTCTTCGCGGCGCGATACGAGGGTGCCGTCCGCGTTATAGGCACGGTCGGCGAACGCCTCGGCTACTCCCCGGAGCCCCCTCGCTTCCGCCTTGGCGAGAGCGACGGAGCCCGGCAGGAGAAGGAGCGGGAGTCCGGGACTGAAGGCATGGACGGCGTCGGCCACTGCCTGGGCGTGGACCTCGTGGTGGACGATCGTGTTGTAGAGGGCACCGTGCGGCTTGACGTACTTGATCTCGGAACCGGCAGCACGGGCCAGGGCTTGGAGTGCGCCGAGTTGGTAGAGAACGTCGTCGGCGAGTTCCGATGCGGAGCAGTCGAGGAACCGGCGGCCGAAACCCGCGAGGTCCCGATAGCCCACGTGGGCGCCAATGGTCACTCCGGCGGCTGCGGCGTCCCGGCAGGTGCGGGCGATGGTGCTGGGATCTCCGGCGTGGAATCCGCAGGCCACGTTGGCACTCGACACGTAGCGGAAGACTGCGGCGTCGTCCCCCATGGTCCAGTTGCCGAACGATTCTCCGACGTCGCTGTTGAGGTCAATAAAAGGCATTGTGATCCCCGTCTCAGGTTGAATACCTCACCATCATGCCTGAAATGCCAAGATTGTTCAACAATCTTGGTTGCGGGGCCAACTGCCCGGGTTCCACACGTGAGGTCTCGACCCTTTCAGCGAGCGAAAGGGACGAGACCTCACTTTTGGATTAGTACCTGTTCCTAGGCCACCGGTACCGCAGCGACGCGGCTGTTGGCGGCGACGATCCTGGCAGCCGTTGCCTGGCCCATCCGGACCGCTCCGTCCACGTGCTGGTAGCCTTCCGCGGCCAGATCGGAGGAGGACCAGAAGATGGGTCCAACGTTGGCGTGCTGGTCCTTGCCGTAGCGGTGCAAACCACCCAGGTCGTAGCTGGCCGCGTAGGCTCCGCGGGTCCATTCCTCGGAACCCCAGTCGGATTCGTAGTAGACCTCGGCATCCAGGGCCTTGTCGCCCAGGAAGCTCGCGATGGACTCAAGGACCCTCTTCTTGCGGTCCCCGGCGCTGAGCTCGAAGACGGCGTCCGCTTTTTCGTCCGAGATGAAGCCCACCAGGGTTCCGCGGGCGTCTCCGTGGTTGGTGTTGTCGTAGACCTCCTGGACCAGGGCGTCGGCGCCGAAGCCCGTGCCGGACAGGCCGTCTTCGCGCCAGAACGGCGTGCTGTAGACAGCGTGGACCTTGATGACCAGGCCCAGGGACTGGTGCTGGTGCATCTGGTGTTGGCGGCGCGGCAGCGGCGGGTTGTAGGAAACGCGGGAGTACAGGTTCGGCGGGACTGCCATGATCACGAATCGCGCATTGACGGTTGCGCGCTCGGACTCAACAGTGACGCGGTGGCCTTCACCCGCCGGCTCCCAATTGATGGTGCGGACCGGGCTGTTAAGTACGACGTCGTCGCCCAGTTCCGCGGCGATCAGCAGGGAGACCTGCTGCATGCCGCCGATAACCCGCTTGTCCAGGATGAAGTCTTCGTCCGTCAGGTTGGAGAACGAACCTGCGGAAGCCGCCATCAGGACCGCTTGCAGCGCGGAGAAGGCATGGGCCGGCTTGGTGAGCATGCCTCCGGCGATGAAGAGGCCGATATTATTGCAGGCTTCCTCGTCCGTGGAGTTCTGGCGCAGCCAGTGGTGGAAGGAAATGGTGTCCAGTTCGCGGGCTTTGGGGTGGGCCCAGGGTTCCTCAGGGCCGATCTCGGCGGCGAGGCCATCCAGGATGGCGGTGAGCTTGTCCATCTCGGCTGCGGTGGTTTCGCTCACCGGGAAGGAAGCCCCGGTGTAACGGGTGCGGCTGCCGTCCGGCGCCAGGTAGACAGACTCGCCGTCGCGGTAGCGCGCGTACATCTTCAAGCCCAGTTCGTCCAGGAGCCCCATCAGGGCGGTCTGGTCAGGGGACACCCATTGTCCGCCGATTTCCAGCATGGCCCCGTCAATGGTGTCGGTCCACGTACGGCCACCGACGCGGTCGCGCGCTTCGAGCACGGCAACGCTGAGTCCGGCCTTCTTCAATTCGCGGGCGGCCGTCAACCCCGACGGACCGGCACCGACAATTACGACGTCGCGATCAAGATTCAACATGATGTCCTTTCTGTGGCCGTCCCCGTTGGCTGACCAATAAATGAATGACGTTCATTTATCTCAACTGTAGCTGCCTTGGCCCCGGCTGTGAAGACCCAAATGGAATAATGCTGAGGACACAGCCTCCAGAAAGGTCAGCGATGCCTGAACCCACCCCCGCTCCCGGCGAGACCAAAGCGCGCCGCAGGGCAGGCCGGCCGATGGCGGCGGTCCTGGACCAGGACGGCATCACTGCGGCGGCGCTGGAACTGATCAGCAAGAAGGGCTACGACGGCCTCACCATGGCGGCCCTCGCCCGCTCCCTGGGTGTCGCGCCGTCGGCCCTTTACAACCACGTGTCCTCCAAGGACGAAGTCCTCAAGCTCGTGGAAGAGGACCTGATGTCCAAGGTCGACTTCGGCGGTTTCAGCACGCTTCCCTGGGAGGAAGCCGTCCGGCAATGGGCATATTCCTACCGCGGTATCTTCGCGAGGCACACCCCGCTGATCTCGGTGATCGCGGTCCTGCCCGTGACGGACGCCCCGCAGACGCTCGCCATGTACGAAGCTGTGACGGAGGGATTCCTCCGCGCGGGTTTCCCGGAGAAGCAGATCATCCCGAGCATCGTGGCCCTCGAGGCCTATATCTTCGGCGCCGCTTTCGACGCTAACGCGCCGGCGGACATTTTCGATTCCGGCCGCTTGGCCGACTCCACGCCGCACTTCACCTCAGCTGTCCGCAGCCTGGGACCCGAGCGGAACAACTACCCGTCCGACCTCGCGTTCAGCATGGGCCTGGATGCGCTGATCACCGGGCTTGGGGCGCTCCGGGCGTAGCCCAACTAGCTCGCAGTTGTTGTCGTTATGGGCCCCCAAAACGACAACAACTGCGAGTCAGTTGGGAGTTCGGTGAGTTAAACAAAGGAACCCCGGTCAGAGACCGGGGTTCCTTTGAATTGCGTGCGCGAGGGGGGATTTGAACCCCCACACCCTTTCGGATACTGGCACCTGAAGCCAGCGCGTCTGCCGTTCCGCCACTCGCGCGCAGTTTCTTTCGCCCGGGCCGTACCAGGTTTCCCCGGCCTCACCCCTGCGAAAGCAGCGAGATCAAGCATAACGGACAACCTGTTGAAAACGCCAATCGACCCGGGACGGGGCCGTAAAACCCTGGGACGCCACGGATTGCCGGTCCCCCACATGATGCGGAAATCACGCGAGAAGCATCCCGGAATGATGCAGCCCGGCGAACTTTTCCGGCGTTCCGGCCGTTGTGGAATAAGGCCATTCACAGTCTTGCCCAGTAGTATCGGGGTTGAAGACAGGCTTCCTGCGTGCGCTCCGGCCACTGCGGGGATTCGTCTTGGCTACTGATACTGCCGGGTCAACGAAGCGGAAGGAGAAGGACCATGGGCTTGCTTGACAGGGTTGAGCGTGGCATCGAAAAGGCCGTCCGAGGCGTCTTCTCCACCGGGTCGCGGGCGCGGGTGGAGCCGGTGGAAATCGCCAGCAAGCTTCGCCGTGAACTGGACAACAAGTCCATCACCATTTCAGCCGGCCGAACATTGGCACCCAACGTTTTCGACGTTCTCTTGAGCGATGAAGACTTCGCGCGCGCCCAGGACTGGGGAACTCCCCTGGCCGAAGAATTGTGCGACGTCGTCATCCAGCACGTGCGCAGCCAAGGTTACATTCTGCAGGGTCCCGTACGGATCTCCTTCCGTCACGACGATGCCCAGCGCGAAGGCCATTTCGAGATCACGTCCCGCACCGAGAAATCCGGCGGGGCTGCCGCGCCCGTTGCTCCCCGGCCCGTTGTGCCCGCCGCTCCGAGCCGCGAGCCCACACGGCTCCAGCCTGTCCTGGACATCGGCGGACAACGCTATTCCCTCAACGCGCCTTCCATCGTGCTGGGCAGGTCATCCGAAGCCGACATCCTGGTGGACGATACCGGCGTCTCCCGCAAGCACTTGGAAATCCAGACGGCAGACGGAGTCATCCGCGCCGTCGACCTCGGTTCCACCAACGGAAGTTACGTCAACGGCCATAAAGTGGACGGCAGTGTAGAACTTACTGACGGATCCACCATCACCATGGGACGGACCAAGATCATCTTCAGACTTCTCCCCCAGCCCTCTGGTGGGCGCCCGTGAGCGACATCAGCGAACTGACCATCACCGCACTCCGCTTCGGCTTCCTGCTGTTGCTCTGGATACTGATCTTCAGCATCGTCTCGACCATGCGTCGCGATCTCGTGATCGGCCGCAAGGCAGCCATGGGAACTCCGACGGCGCGCGAAGTACGCAAGCATCCGGAGCTCGCCCCGGCGCCGCCCCAGCCCGTGAAGCAGCAGGCGCACCAGCTCGTCGTCGTCGAGGGCCCGCTCAAGGGCACCACGCTTCCTTTGGCCGCGAGCCCCATTCTGCTGGGCCGCGCACAAGAGGCCACCTTGGTCCTCGAGGATGATTATGCTTCGGGCAGGCACGCGCGCTTGTTCCCCCAGGGCAGCCGATGGTTCATCGAAGATCTTGGCTCCACCAACGGCACCTACCTCGCCGATCAGCAACTGACCCGAGCCCTGCCGGTGGAGCTTGGCGTCCCCGTGAGGATCGGCAAGACGGTCATCGAATTGAGGGCGTAGCCCATGGCTTCCCCCCAGCCTTCCGAAGGCAAGGCGCTGCCTCCGGAGCTCCCCCTCATCATGCGTTACGCGGCGCGGTCCGACGTCGGGCGTGTCCGCTCGAAGAATGACGACTCCGCATATGCCGGCCGGCATCTTGCCGTCGTCGCGGACGGCATGGGCGGGCACGCGGGCGGGGACGTCGCCTCGGCATCCACCGTGCTGGACATGATCCACCTCGATCACGATTCCTACCCGGACGGCGCGGAAACAGTCCTCGCGGACGAAATCCAGACTGCCAATTCCCTCCTCTCCGAACTCGTCCACGTAGACCCGAAGCTCGCGGGCATGGGCACCACGGTCACCGCCCTGCTGCTCGAAGGCAGGCGGCTGCACTTCGCGCACATCGGCGATTCCCGCGCCTACCGCCTGCGCAATGGCAAATTCGAGCAAATCAGCGTGGACCACACTTTCGTGCAGAGGCTGATCGACGAAGGCCGGCTGCGCCCCGAGGAAGCCGAAACCCACCCGCACAAGAACGTCCTCATGCGCGTCCTGGGCGACGTGGACGCCAGCCCCGAGCTGGACCTCGACGAGCTCGACGTCGAACCGGGCGAACGCTGGCTCCTCTGCTCCGACGGCCTGAACTACGTCCAAGGCGCAGTCGTGGAGCAAGTAGTCCGCGAAACCAAGGACCTCGCCGAATGCGCCGAGCTCCTTATTGAGCTCACGCTCGCCAACGGGGCTCCGGACAATGTCACCGTGGTGCTGTTGGAAATCGTGGAAGAGACCGGCGATAACCTCAGCACGGCCGCCGTCGACGTCGTCCCGGAAGCTCAGACGCCGCCGAAAGCGGCCGATCCCGCGAAGTCCGCACCGAGCAAGGACAGCGCGCACGGCAGCGATGCGGCGGCCCCGGCCAAAAAGTCCGGAGCCAACAGCCCCGCGGCCGACGGGGTCACGCCGGCCGTAGCCCCGCCGGAAACAACGTCCGACGCCGGGCCATCCGCCGCCGCGGAGCCCGCAGCGCCGGGTCCTGTAGCGGGTTCCGCAAAACCTGCCGGGACCACCGAGCCTCCGACGGCGACAGACCCGCACCTAGGCGAGCACCTGTCGGCGGAGATCCTCCGCGAAGAGCTCGCAAGCCGTCCGCACGAGCTGGTCGGGGCTGCCGCGACCGCGGCCGATACGGGTTCGATCCCGACCATAGCCGGACGCAGCGTTGCACGCCGGGCTGCCACGGTGCTGACCCACAAGGCCGAACAGGACCGCCAGGATCCGCAACCGCTTGTCGCCCGGAAGCGGCGCTGGTTGACGCCGGCCATTGCCGCCGTCTTGGCCATCTTCGTGGTCGCCGGGCTGTGGCTCGGCTATGCGTGGACGCAGACTCGCTACTACGTCGGTGAATTCAATCAGCACGTCGCAATATTCAACGGCATTTCGCAGAGCCTGGGCCCGTTCCAGCTCTCGAAAGTCGAGGCCACGACGAACATCCGCATGGATTCCTTGCCTGAATTCACGCAACAAGTCGTTCGCCAGACCGTTCCGGCGCGGGATCTGGCCGATGCCCAGCAGATTGTGAAAAACCTTCAGGAAAAGGGCACCACCGGGCTTCCAGTCACATGCCCCACAGGCACGGCCAAACCGACGGCGAGTCCCTCGCCCACAACAGGCCCCACGCCGGCGAGCCCGAGTCCCTCGAACCGGCCAACATCGTCGCCGACGTCCACGGCGGTCCCTACGTGCGCGGTGTCCCCATGATCCTGGCCACCACCACACCCAGGCCGCGCCGCAACGTCGAGCTCGTCCTGCTGGTCCTTGCCCTTGCTGTGGGAATCGGCGCCAGCGCCATGGTCGGGCTCAACAGTCCGGCCGCGTTCGACGCCGATTTCTGGTTCCAGTCGAGTCTCTTGATCGTGGCGGCATTCGCTTTCCACATGATCCTCAGGTTCCGCGCGAAATATGCCGATCCGATCATCCTTCCGATCGTGGTTGCACTCAACGGCTTGGGACTGGCCCTGATCCATCGCATGGACCAGCCTGGCGAGGACACGGGAAACAACCAGTTGCGCTGGACCCTCCTGGCCATGGCCGTGTCAATCGTTGTGATCTGGTTCCTCAAGGACCACCGCATCCTTCGCCGCTTCACCTTCATCTCGCTGGCGGCCAGCGCGGTTCTCCTTGTATTGCCGCTGGTTCCCGGAATCTCCGCCGGCGAGGTGCTGGGCGCGAGCGTCTGGATCCGGATCGGTCCCATGACTTTCCAGCCAGGCGAAATCGCCAAGATTACCCTGGCTATATTCTTCGCAGGCTATCTTTCCTCCAACCGGGACCTCATCCTGCTTGCCGGCCGCAAAATCGGCCCCATGCAATTGCCGCGCTTCAAGGATCTTGGCCCCATGATCACGGCTTGGCTCGTGAGCATCGGCATCCTCGTGTTCCAGCGGGACCTCGGCACCTCGATCCTTTTCTTCGGCTTGTTCATCGTCATCATCTATGTGGCAACAAGCCGGATCAGCTGGGTAGTCATCGGCGTCGCACTGATCCTGGGTGGCGGATTCCTGGCGTCCAGGTTCTTCTCGCACGTCGCGTTCCGCCTGGACAGCTGGTGGAACGCCTTCACCCCGGAAGTCTTCGACCGGTCCCCGGGCGGCAGCGGACAGATCGTCCAGGGCCTCTTCGGCATGGCCGACGGCGGCCTCGGAGGCACAGGGCTCGGACAAGGCCGGCCGGATCTGGTGCCGTTCGCCAACAGCGACATGATCGTGGCCCTCATCGGTGAGGAACTGGGACTGATCGGTCTTTTTGCCGTCGTGATGCTCTACATGCTGCTCTTCACCCGGGGGTTCCGCGCTGCTCTTGGCGCGCGGGACGCGTTCGGCAAACTCTTGGCTTGTGGCCTGTCCTTTGCCATAGCGCTGCAGTGCTTCGTGGTGATCGGCGGCGTCACCCGGCTGATCCCGCTGACGGGACTCACCACTCCATTCCTTGCGGCAGGCGGTTCCTCCTTGCTTGCCAACTGGATCATCGTGGGCTTGCTGCTCATGATTTCGAACACCGCGCGCGGCCCGGTGGACACTACGCCCATTACCCATGCCCCCACAGAGGCGGTGCAGACCTCATGAACCATTCCATACGCAATGCGTGGATGGCAGCAGTTGCCATGTTCGCCCTCCTCTTTGGCGCGATCAGTTATGTCCAGGTCATCGGCGCCGGCGACCTCAACGACAATCCGTGGAACCAGCGCGCTGTCCTGGCGAACTACTGCAACGACCGCGGTGCCATCATCGTGGGCGGCAAGCCAATCGCCGAATCCGTTGCCGGAGACGAAACCTGCAAGTACCAGCGCAGTTACGCCCAGCCGGAGCTTTATGCGGGGATCACGGGATACTTCTCCAGGACCTATGGGTCCACCGGGCTTGAGCAACAGCTCCGGGATGAACTGGCTGGCAGCTCCGACCAACTCTTCCTGGACCGTGTGAGCCAGATTTTCCTTGGGAGCCAGCCGAAGGGCGCCTCGGTGGAATTGACCCTTGATCCCGTGATCCAGAAGCTCGCCTACGACCTCATTCCTGACGGCCAGCGCGGCTCGATCGTCGTCACCAATCCGAAGACGGGCGCCATCATCGCGATGGTCTCCAAGCCGTCCTATAACCCCAACCTGATCGCCACGCACGATCCTGCCAAGGAGAAGGCCGGTTACGACCAAATCAACCAGGTCCCCGGCATCAACCTGAACCAGTCCGTGAGCGGACCCACCGGCGAGCTGTTGGCGCCCGGTTCCGTGTTCAAGCTCGTCGATACGGCGGCAGCATTGAGCTCCGGGAAGTACAACAAGGACAGTGTCCTGCCGAACCCGGACAGTCTGCCGTTGCCCGGTTCCAGCGCCTCGCTGCCCAACTATGCCGGGGGCAACTGCTCCACCCGCAACACCGCCGATTTCGCTTTCGCCCTGGAACAGTCATGCAACACGCCCTTCGCCAGCATTGCCCTGGACCTGGGCCAAAACGCGATCGCGGACCAGGCCAGCAAGTTCGGCTTCGGACAGGATTTCGGGGACCAGCTCAAGCTGCAGTCCGCGGTCAGCGTCTTCCCCAAGAACCTGGACCAAGCAGCGCTGGCCCAGTCCGCCGTCGGGCAGCGTGACGTCAGGGCCACTCCGCTGCAAATCGCCATGATGACCGCCGCTATTGCCAATAAGGGCGTCCAGATGAAGCCGAACCTCATCAAGACTGTGCGGGCACCTGACCTGCGTGTCATCAGCGAGCCCAAGGCCGAGGCGCTGCGTACTTCCACCACGCCCGATATCGCCAACCAGATCACGCAGTGGATGACCGACGTCGTGTCCCAGGGCATTGCGAGCGGCGCCGCAGTGCCGGGAGTCCAGGTGGCCGGCAAGACCGGTACCGCGCAACTCGGCGATTCAGGCTTGAACAACTCATGGTTTACCGGGTTCGCCCCGGCCAACGACCCGCAGGTAGCCGTCACCATTGTCATGGAAGGCGTTGATGTGTCTACCGGCGCAAAGCTAACCAGTCCGAACGCGAAGAAGATTTTTGAGGCGGTGTTGAACAAGTGAGGCCTACGTCAGGAATCACCCTCGGCGGCAGGTTCCAGCTGACCAGTCGCATAGCGATTGGCGGCATGGGAGAGGTCTGGAGGGCCAAGGACCAGATCCTTGGCCGGATCGTCGCCATCAAGGTACTCAAAGAGGAATACACGGGCGACCCCGGGTTCCTCCAGCGGTTCCGCGCCGAGGCCCGCCACACCGCGTTGCTCAATCACGTGGGGATCGCCAACGTCTTCGATTACGGAGAGGAAGACGGCTCCGCCTACCTGGTCATGGAATTGGTGCCGGGTCAGCCGCTGAGCAGCATCCTGGAGCACGAGCAGGTCCTTTCACCGGACCGCACCCTGTCCATCATTTCCCAAACCGCCCGGGCGCTGGCCCCTGCACATGCCCAAGGGCTGGTACACCGGGACATCAAACCGGGCAACCTCCTGATCACGCCGGATTTCCGTGTCAAGATCACCGACTTCGGTATCGCCCGCCTTGCCGACCAGGTTCCGCTCACGCAGACCGGCCAGGTCATGGGTACGGCGCAATACCTGGCTCCGGAGCAGGCCACGGGACAAACAGCCACAGGCGCCTCGGACATCTACTCCCTGGGGATCATCGGCTACGAGTGCCTTACAGGGCACCGTCCTTTCTCGGGCGAATCCCAGATCGCGATTGCGCTGGCCCAGGTCAACGACGCCCCGCCGCCGCTGCCTGAGAGCCTGCCCACCCCCATACGCGCCCTGCTGATGTCCATGCTCGCCAAGGATCCGAAGAACCGTCCCGCGGATGCCATCAAGCTGGCCGAAGCCGCGGAAGCGATCCGCGCTGGCGATATCGCAACGGCACACGCGGCCGTCCCGGGGATGTTGCTGTTCGAATCCGCCACGGGCCCTATCACTGCTCCTACGGACATTGCCACCGCGCCCACCGGCATCGTCACCTCGCCCTACGGCAGGGAAGCACGGTCGACGTCGACGTCCGCGCTCCCGGTGATTGGCGCCGCCGCTGCGGGAGCCGCTGCGGTGGGGGCTGCCGCCGAAGGTGGAAATCCGCTGGCCCGTGCCAATGCCCTGGCCGCCGAACGCAGCTTGGATCAGGCCGACGAGCACAACGCGTACATCCATGAAGAAGAGGAGTACCAGGAGCAAGAGCCGCCGCGGAAGAAACGCAGCCCGTGGACGTGGCCGCTCATCGCGCTGATCGTGCTCGTGTTGCTCGCCCTGGTGGGGGCGCTCCTGACCCAGTCAGGGTTGTTCTCGCCGAGCAGTCCAGCACCGGCTAGCACCACTCCTCCGTCCCAGGTCTCGAGCGCACCGCCAACCTCGGCAAGTCCGAGCCCCACGGAAACCTCGGCCACCCCGACGCCCACTACGTCCACCCCGGATACCATCAACCTGATCCCGGAGCAGTACAAGGGACAGCCGTACGACAAGGTGCGCTCGGACCTCAATGCACTCGGCCTCGCGGTCAACGGAGTCCAGGTCTTCGATCCATCCACGCCCGGCACTGTCATCGACATCAATCCTTCCGGCCCGGTGGCCAAGGGATCGACCATCACCGTCAGCTACTCCAAGGGACCGCAGATGGTCACCGTGCCGACCATCGGCAAGGGAGCCACTGAATCACAAGTACAGGCCGCTATCGAAGGTGCGGGCCTGCGCTGGGTTACTGGAGCCACTGTTGATGGAGCAACCGGCCAGGCGCCGGGAACTTTCGTCAGTTCCGATCCCGCGGCCGGGCAGAAAGTACCCGCCGGGTCCGTCGTGACCTATCACTTGTCCAAGCCGAACTCGAACCCGTCTCCTTCCACTAAGACCACCCCGTAGGACACCATGCCAACCGGACGCTCTACACCTGCCCACAGAGAGGACAGCACCCCAATGACATCCCAGCGCGTCCTCAACGGGCGGTACGAACTCGGTGAATTGCTCGGCCGTGGTGGCATGGCCGATGTCTACAAGGGCGTCGACACTGTCCTTGGACGAACCGTGGCGGTGAAACTGCTCCGCGCAGATCTTGCCCGTGATCCGCAGTTCCACGCCCGCTTCAAGCGCGAGGCGCAGGCGGTGGCGGCCTTGAACCATTCCTCGATCGTCGCTATCTACGACACGGGCGAGTACACGGTGTCCGGCGGGCCGGGCGAGGACGTCCGGGTCCCATACATCGTCATGGAATACGTGTCCGGCCGGACTGTCCGCGACCTGATCCGTGCCAAGGAACTGGACATCGATCAGGCCATCGAGTTCATCCTTGGGGTCCTTGCCGCCCTGGAGTACAGCCACAAGGCCGGGATCGTCCATCGCGATATCAAGCCGGCCAACGTCATGGTGACCGGAGAGTCAAACGACGTGAAGGTCATGGACTTCGGAATCGCACGGGCGATGGCCGATTCCGCGGCAACCATGACCCAGACGCAGGCCGTGGTTGGTACTGCCCAGTACCTGTCGCCCGAGCAGGCCCTCGGCGAGACCGTGGACGCCCGCAGTGATCTGTATTCCGCGGCGTGCCTCCTGTTTGAAATGCTGACGTCCCGTCCTCCGTTCACGGGAGACAGCCCTGTCTCGGTGGCCTACCAGCATGTCCGCGAGATCCCGGAGCCCGCCAGCACCTTCAATCCAGCCGTTTCAGAGGCACTCGACAGTGTCCTGGCCAAGGGCCTGCAGAAGAATCGCGCCGATCGTTTCCAGGATGCGGCTGCCTTCCGGCGGGCCTTGCGTGCGGCCAAGAACGGCGTTGCGGTCCCGGCCCTGGCCGCCGGCACCCCAACGGACGTCACGGAGGCGGTGCCGTTGACGCAGCCGATTCCGGAAGGCGGCTTGGCGCGCGGCCTGGTGGGCGCCGAATTCCTGGACAGCACCCTGAGCGGAGGGCCGGAAAACGGCCTGGCCGCCGGCGGCCAGGACATGCTGGCCCGGGAGGCGGCGGAGACTGAGGCAGAGCACGACGGCGCCATGCCGCTTGGGTTCGCCCCTGAACGCGAGCGGACCGCCCGGCAGAAGTCCCGCCGTCGTGCGTGGACCGCAGTGGTTGTTATTTTGGTGCTACTGGTCTTGGCCGGCGGCGGATTCTGGGTGTACAGCACGGTGAACCAGAAGCCGACCCCGCCCCCGTTGATCGCGGTACCGGCGGTGGCCGGCATGAGCGAGGCCACGGCGTTGCAGACGCTGTACGGCGCCAATCTCAGCCCGGAGTCGCACCATGTCCCGGATGACAAGGTCCCCAAGGGGACTGTGATCAGCACCGACCCTGGCGTGGGGTCCCAAGTGGCGCCGAAATCGCACGTCATGCTGAACGTTTCTGACGGGCCGGTCTCGGCGACTGTCCCTGCAGGCCTGAGCGGGCTCACCGAGGCCGCTGCACGCGACCTCCTGCGCCAGGCCGGACTCGTGGGTGGGTCGAGTACTTTGGCCAATAGTGCCACCGTTCCCGCGGGCTCCGTCATCAGCACCAAGCCCGCTTCGGGAGCTGTAGTGGGCGTGGGCAGCACCGTCGACCTGGTGGTGTCCACGGGCAAGGTAGCCGTGCCTCAACTCGTCGGATTGAGCGAGGCCGATGCAGAAGCGCTGCTCAAGGCGAACGGCCTGGCCATCGCGGTCACCGAACAGGAGAACTCGCAAGTAACCCCTGGAAAGGTGACGGGCCAGGGCGATGCCTTCAATTCCCTGGTAGAGCAGGGCAAGACCATCAGCGTGATTGTCGCTAAGGCTCCCGCCCCGCCCCCGAGTCCCACCCCGACCCCCACGCCGTCGCCTAGCGACACCAAGGGCGGCGGAGGCCTGGGCGGACTAGGCGGCTAGCGCTGGATCAGCGGGCTCAGGGTGGCAGCACGGGCGGCCGCCCCGGACATTCCGAGTGATTCAAGCCAGTTGCCCAGCATGAGGTAGCCGCCTTCGGTGAGCACCGATTCCGGGTGGAACTGCACCCCGCACAACGGCGCCGAACGATGCTGCAGGCCCATGACAACCCCGCTGGCGGTTTCGGCCGTGATTTCCAGGACGTCGGGGATGCTTTCCCGGACAGCCGCGAGGGAGTGGTACCGGGTGGCCGTCACCGGCGAGGGCAGACCGGCGAAAACGCTCTTGCCGTCGTGCTGCACAGGTGAGGTCTTGCCGTGCATCAGCTCCGGGGCATGCGTGACAGTCCCGCCGTAGGCCTCGGCCAGCGCCTGGTGCCCAAGGCACACCCCGAACATCGGCTTGTTGTTGTCTCCGCACCATTTGATCAATTCAATGCAGACGCCGGCTTCGGCGGGAGTCCCGGGGCCGGGGGAGATCAGCACGCCGTCGCGCGCGTCCGCCAGCTCGATCGCTTCGGCGAGGGTGACGTCGTCGTTCCGGACCACTGTGGTTTCCGCGCCGAGCTCCTGCAGGTAGCCGACCAGGGTGTAGACGAAGCTGTCGTAGTTGTCCACGACGAGGATTTTTGTTGTGCTCATGGCTGCTGTGCTGAACCAATCGTTGAGTCGGTGAAGGTAGTGAATTGTGACATCCAGGGGAAGAGGAACTGGACCATCAGGACAAGCGCGCATGCCACGAGTGCCGCTGATGTCAGGATACGCACCCAGAGGGGTCCCGGGAGGTGGCGGAAGATCCATCCGTACATGGCTTAGCCCTTTCCGGCCGTCTGGGCGACTTGCTTGGCGATGTCCTGCGGCGGCCCGGCTGATGCCGGCTGCCAGCTTTCCAACAAGGAGTAGGCGATGATGCGTTCTTGCGCACCGAAGCGCGGATTGCAGCTCGTCATGGTCAGGTAGCTTTCGGTGGGCGTCGCACCTGGTTGTGTGGGGACCGGCAGAAGGACGTCCGTCCGCGAGGGCAACACGATCTGGTTGTTGCGGAAGACATACGTGTAATAGCCGTCTTTGGTCTGCACGTAGATTTTGTCGCCCGGAACCAGAAGGTGGATGTTGTCCAGCACTGCGCCGTGGGTCTGGCGGTGGCCGGCGACGGCGAAGTTGCCCGGGGCTCCGGGCATGCTCGTGGTTCCGTAGTGGCCGAGGCCCAGCGTATCCAGGATGTCGGAACCGGTGCCCTCGATGATGGGCCGCGAATAATCCGCGCCGAATCGAGGGATGTACATGATGCCGATCATGCCGCCGTGTTCGGGAGCCTCGGCAACCACGGGCTTCCCGTAGTCGGGCCGTGCAGCAGGGTTGGCAGGGACAACGGGTGCCACCGGTCCCGCGAAACTCTTGGCAAAACCCTGGACGGCCTGGCTTTGCTTGGCATCGGCTTCGACGTTGGTCCACCACAGTTCCCACGCCACAAAGAGCAGCAGGATAAGTCCGGCGGTGACGAGCAACTCGCCCACGACCTGGACGATCTTGCGCACGACGTCCCCCGTGCTTGGCCGTCCCTTGCGCCTCGCCGGGCGCGGCTTGTGTCCCGCGGGGCCGGAACCCTCCGCGCCGGTTCCTGTGCCGTCGTCCGGCACGGCAGCGGCTTGCTGCGTCTGCTGCTGCGCCACTGGATCTCCTCTTTGCAGGCGCGGATGCCCGACGACGAGCAGCCCCCGAAATCCGGCTAGACTTGACTGCTAGAACGAACCCCGGAATTGCCGCGTGCGCGTTGACCGCTGGAATTTTCCTTCCTGCAGGATATCAAGCCGGCGCGCGGCCTTTCATTCAGCCGGCCAAGGAGGAACCGTGCCCGAGTCCAAGCCCCGCAAGAGGGCCGCCCGCCCCACCGAAGCGGCCACCACGCAGCAGTACAAACCGAACCCCATCTGGTACAAGCCAGTCATGTTCGGTCTCATGATCATCGGCCTGCTGTGGATCATCACGTTCTACATCACCAGCGGCCAGCTTCCCGTACCTGCATGGGCGTCCTGGAACATCGTGGCGGGCTTCGGCATCGCGATCGTCGGCTTCCTCATGACCACGCGCTGGCGCTCCTGAGCGGCGACCTCACATTTCGGCCGCCTGCAGCGTCTACCAGACATGACCACCAGGCACACAACCATTGATTCCCCGCTGGGCCGGCTCACGCTGACTGCCCAGGACGATCTGCTGACCGGCATTTTCTTCGAGGGTCATTGGCATATGCCGCCATCGGAGTTCTTCGGTGAGGCCGTACCGGCTGAGGATCCCTTGTTCCAGCAAACCGCTCTTGAACTGGGGGAGTACCTGGCTGGCGAGCGGACCGTGTTCGATGTCCCGTTCAAGGCTTCAGGGAATCCTTTCCAGGAGCGGGTCTGGGCAAGACTCGAAGAAATTCCGTACGGGGAAACCGTCAGCTACGGGGAATTGGCCACTGAACTGGGCGATCGCAACCTTTCCCAGGCCGTCGGCTCGGCAGTCGGCCGCAATCCGCTGAGCATCATCATCCCGTGCCATCGGGTTGTGGGGCGCGACGGGAAGCTCACCGGTTACGCCGGCGGCCTCGACAACAAACGGTTCCTCCTGGAACTGGAAGAACCAGCGGCGGCAAAGGAAAGCAAGCTCTTCTAATGGAGCCCAAGAAGCCGTTCGAGCTGGTGGTCCGCGAGCACGGACCCACGGTCCTGCGCGTGTGCCGCGCGGTCCTCGGCGACCATGACGCGGAAGACGGCTGGTCCGAGACTTTCCTCTCCGCTTTGAAGGCCTACCCCGAACTACCGGCGGGTGCCAATGTCCAGGCCTGGCTCGTCACCATCGCCCACCGCAAGTCCATCGACATCGTCCGCTCCAGGAACCGCCGGCCGGTTCCCGTGGACGAACTGCCTGTGCGACCGTCCGGACTCGGCATCCCCGGCGACGGTCGCCGGGAGGTGCTCGACGCCGTCGGGCAGCTTCCGCCGAAACAGCGCCAAGCTGTGGCGTACCACTACCTCGCCGGGCTCCCGTACAAAGAAGTCGCCGGGCTCCTCGGCGGAACTCCCGACGCCGCGCGCCGCGCGGGAGCCGACGGCGTCAAGGCGTTGCGCACCATTCTCCTCGACAGCTCCTTGAGCTACGTGAAAGAAGAAACCCCATGACCATCCACCACGACGATCCGGACGTCTCCGAGCTGCTCGCTCCCCTCGAATCCGCAGAACCGGCCATCATGCAGCGGCTCCACGACCGCCTCGCAGCGGCTGCGGCGGAGCAGCACACGCTCGATATTGCCTACCGCACAGTGGATTCCCCGATCGGCAAACTGCTCCTCGCCGCCACGGAACGCGGCATGGTGCGCGTGGCGTTCGAAGTGGAAGACCACGATGCCGTACTGCAGCTGCTCGCGGAAAAGCTCAGTCCGCGGATCCTTTTCTCGGCGAGCCGCCTGGATCCGGCTGCCCGCGAACTGGACGAGTATTTTGCCGGGACCCGGCACCAATTCGACGTCCCCTTGGATTTCAGCCTTTCGCGCGGGTTCCGGCTCAGCGTCCTGGAACATTTGCCGCAGATCGCCTACGGCCATACGGAAAGCTACGCGCAAGTGGCCTTGGCCGCCGGAAGTCCGCGGGCCGTGCGCGCCGTCGGCACCGCTTGCGCCACCAACCCGCTGCCGGTGATTGTGCCTTGCCACCGGGTGGTGAAATCCGATGGATCGTTCGGCAACTACCTCGGCGGCACGGAAGCCAAGCGCGCCTTGTTGGCTCTTGAGGCAGCATGAGTTCCGGGTGGACGGAACCGCTGTTTCCCCTTGAGTTGCCGGACGCGCCCGACGCCGGTCCCCGGGTGATCGCGCCCGGCGCGGTGCACGTTCCGGGCTGGCTGAGCCTTGAGCAGCAACGGTGGATAGTGGCCCGCTTCGAAGAGTGGACGCGGGGTCCCGTCCCCTTGCGTGCCGCCGTCCTTCCCGGCGGCCACCCGATGTCCGTACGGACAGTCTGCCTCGGCTGGCACTGGCAGCCCTATCGATACACACGCGAGGCCTTTGACGTCAACGGGCGGCGGGTCCTCGACTTTCCTGACTGGATGGTGCGCCTGGGCCGCAAAGCAATGTTGGAGGCGTACGGCGACGCCGCCGAAGCCGCCAGGTATACGCCGGACACCGCGCTGGTGAATTTCTACGACGAGACCGCCAAGATGGGGATGCACCAGGACAAGGACGAAAAGTCCCGGGCCCCCGTGGTGTCCCTCAGCATGGGAGACAGTTGCCTCTTCCGCTTCGGAAACACGGAGACGCGCACCAAGCCGTATACCGACGTCGGGCTCTCCTCTGGGGACCTCTTCGTGTTCGGAGGCGCTTCCCGTTTTGCGTACCACGGAGTCACCAAAGTCCTCCCCGGAACGGCTCCTGAAGGTTGCGGGCTGCCGAGGGGGCGGATCAACATCACCATGCGCGTCACGGGAATGTCGTAGGACCGGGGCACAATGGCAACAACAGCTTCTGCCCGGCTTCCTGTGGAGGAACAGCTATGAACCCGCCCGAGAACGGCACCATCATTGGCGACGACGGCCTTGCGCGTCCGCCGTGGGCATCCGTTGACCCGCTCATGCGGGAGTACTACGACCACGAGTGGGGCATGCCTGTAAGGGACGAACGGGGCTTGTATGAGCGCATCAGCCTCGAGGGCTTTCAGGCGGGCCTGTCCTGGGCCACCATTTTGCGCAAGCGGGAGGCATTCCGGTCCGCTTTCCTGGACTTCCACCCTGAAAGCGTCGCGGCTTTCACGGAGGCGGACGTGGAGCGGTTGATGCAGGATTCGGGAATCGTCCGCAACCGCCTCAAGATCCGTGCGGCCATCACCAACGCCAAGGCGACGATCGCCTTGCGGAGCGAGGGCGGGTTGGTGGACTTCGTGTGGTCGTTCCAACCGGAGTCGACGCCGGAACCGCGAACCTTTGCCGACGTCGCTACCCAATCGCCGGAATCGATTGCCCTGTCCAAGGCGCTGCGGAAGAAGGGCTTCGCGTTCGTGGGCCCCACCACCATGTACGCGCTGATGGAGGCGATCGGGATGATCGATACCCACCTTCTGGACAGCCATCGTCGGGGCAGCTCGGGAGTTTGGCTCTGATACCCACCCTCTTTCCACAGAAGTGCGTAACTTTATCCACAGCTGTGGACAATTCATGTGGACATCCATGTACATGAAGCCGGGATCCCCGACATTCAGGCGATAGCCGAGCACCCATGCCTTGGTCTCGTGGTTTTACCCAGTGTGTACAAGGCTGTGGATAGTGTCCGCGGGTTCACGGAGAGTTCACTCCCGAGGTATTGAGAACTTCATTCTGGCCCCGCTCATCACGGACCCATCAGCTTCCGGTTCGCTATCCCGGGTCCGCGATATCGGTTTAGTCGGGATGTGTGAAAGAATCTGCGTATGAATGCAGATAAGAGTGCTTGCTCGCTGGGGGTCGATAGCCAATACGTTGAATTGGCTGTGGAAGTATTCGCGATGCTGGCTGACGCCACGAGGGTCCGGATCGTCCTGGCGCTCCGGAACGGCGAAATGGCCGTCGGAGCTCTGGCGGAACTCCTAGGGAAGTCTCCGGCCGCAGTGTCGCAGCACCTTGCCAAAATGCGCTTGGCGAGAATGGTTTCCACGCGACAGGACGGAACCAGGGTCATGTACCGCCTCGAGAACGAGCATGCCCGCCAGCTAGTCGCGGATGCAATATTCCAGGCGGAGCACGCCTTGGGCGGTACCCCGGCACACCACCGCGCAGAACAGGAATCGGCATGAGCGGTCATCCGCAAGTTGGTCATCACGAGCACCACGTGCACGACCACGACCACGACCACGACGGACACTCCCATACGCACCACAAGGGTCTCAAGGGGTGGCTGTATGAGCTCTTTGTCCCGCACACCCACGATTCCGCCGATTCAATCGATGATGCCCTCGAGTCGAGTACGCAGGGCGTCCGGGCACTGAAGATCAGCCTTTTCATACTCCTGGGCACCACGGTCCTGCAGTTTCTTGTGGTCCTCATCAGCGGCTCCGTCGCATTGCTGGCCGACACAATCCACAACTTCTCGGACGCGCTCACCGCAGTGCCATTGTGGATCGCGTTCATACTGGGACGTCGTGCGGCAACCCGTCGCTACACCTATGGATACGGGCGGGCGGAGGATCTTGCCGGGCTTTTCATTGTCGGCGTCGTAGCGCTTTCAGCAGTGGTCGCCGCATGGCAATCCATCGATCGCCTTTTCCATCCCCAACCCCTGCACAATCTGTGGTGGGTTCTTGCGGCCGGAATCATAGGCTTTGCGGGCAATGAAATTGTGGCCGTCTACAGGATCAGGGTCGGCCGGCAGATCGGGTCAGCTGCGCTGGTTGCTGACGGCGTGCATGCGCGCATTGACGGATTCACCTCCCTCGCAGTGGTGCTTGGAGCCGGCGGCGTTCTGCTCGGTTTCCCTTTGGCGGACCCGATTGTCGGCCTGCTGATTTCGGCCGCCATCATCGTCCTGCTTTGGGGAACGGTTCGCAGCATCGGACGACGCCTGATGGACGGTATAGAACCCGAGGTGCTGGACAGCGCCCAGGCGGCGTTGGAAATGACACCCGGTGTATTCTCGGTGCCAAAACTGCAACTGCGTTGGGTCGGCCATCGCCTGCAGGGCGCCACGACTATCGTCGTCGCCGACGCGCCGCTGTCAGCGATTGAAGAAACCGTCGGCGAGGCCAGGCGCCGGCTTGAACACGCGCTCCCCAAGCTCGACGACATGGTGATACAGACCGTTACGGACGCTTGCCGCTGATCGACCGGATCCAGTTCCCAACCGCTCCCCAGCCGCTGCGGTTATGATGGCCCACTGAACCTTATGTTGAGCCACTGACCCGATCTTGAGCCAACGAACCGGACCCGCCGGCCGCCCTAGATCCACGAAAGAAGATGCCCATGAGCCAGCAAGCGATTCTGGCGAAGCCTCGCCGAAACGTGGAGATGGTGCTGCTGGTGTTGGCACTTGGCGTCGGCATTGGGGCCCTTGCAATGACCAGTGTCGACAAGAAGGAAGCCCTCGACGTTGGATTCTGGCTTCAGGCCGGTACCTTGACGGCGCTGGCGGGGATCTTCCACGTCGTCCTGCGGTTCAAGGCAAGGTATGCGGATCCCGTGATCCTCCCGATTGTGGTGGCTTTGAACGGCCTCGGTATCGCCATGATCCGACGCTTGGATGCCTCAAACGGTACGACTGCCGGGGCTAATCAGCTCACATGGACGATCGTTTCGGTCCTGGTCGCGGCCGCCGTTTTGTGGTTATTGAAGGACCACCGGCTTTTGCGCCGTTACACCTTCATTGCACTTGCGGTCAGCGCCGCCCTCCTTATCCTTCCCCTCGTGCCCGGCATTTCGGCCGGCGACATCAACGGCGCGAATGTCTGGATACGCCTCGGTTCACTGCAGTTCCAGCCCGGCGAGATCGTGAAGATTACGCTGGCCGTCTTCTTCGCGGGCTACTTGTCCTCCAACCGGGACTTGATCCTGCTGGCCGGCAGGAAATTCGGGCGCCTGCAGTTCCCCAGGATCAAGGACACCGGGCCCATGATCACCGCGTGGGCCGCGAGCGTGGGCGTACTGGTTTTCCAGCACGACCTCGGCATGTCCATACTGCTGTTCGGCCTATTTATCGTAATGATCTACGTTGCCACAAGCCGGGCCAGCTGGCTGGTCCTCGGCGTCGTGCTCATGCTTTTGGGCGGATACGCCGCAGCAAAGATTTTTTCCCATGTCGGCTTGCGCATTGACGCGTGGATCAACGCTTTCGACCCCCAGGTCTTCACCCGATTCCCCGGAGGCAGCGCCCAGATTGTCCAGGGCCTCTTCGGGATGGCCGACGGCGGCCTGATCGGCAAGGGCCTCGGGCTCGGGAGCCCTGACCTGGTGCCTTTCGCGAACAGCGACATGATCATCGCTTCCCTTGGTGAAGAACTCGGCCTGATCGGGCTGTTCGCGATCGTTCTCCTCTATTTGCTCCTTTTCACGAGAGGGTTCCGGGCCGCCCTGGGCATCCGGGATGCTTTCGGGAAGCTCCTTGCCTGCGGGCTGGCCTTCTCCATGGCCCTTCAGTGCTTCATCATTATCGGCGGCGTCACCCGCCTTATTCCCCTCACGGGGCTCACGACGCCGTTCCTCTCCGCTGGCGGGTCCTCCCTCCTCGCCAACTGGATCATCGTCGCCCTGCTGTTGCGGATCAGCGACGCTGCGCGCAGGCCCCAAACCGTTGCGTCCCAGACCGAACACGTTCCGGTCTGACACCCTTACGGACACCGGTCAGCTACCACGTGGCGAGCGGCCCAAGTGGTCCCCACCGCCACCCTCGCCTCGCAAGGCCCCGCGGCCAGGGAACCCTCCCGGCGTGGGCCCAGCTAGTCCCCACCGCCACCCTCGCCTCGCAAGCTCGGCCAGGGAACCCTGGCGGCGTGGGCCCCGCAGTTGTTGTCGTTTTGGAGCCTCATAACGACAACAACTGCGAGCTAGTTGGGTTAGCGGCGCGCCGGCACCTTAAGTCGAAGTTACGCACTTAACAACAGGCAGCTACCCACAAGTTATCCACAGTTGGGGAAAAACCGTGCCTGCATAGTGGAAAACTCCCGGAACGGCGGGCCTCAAGGGGCAGCAAAGACAACGAACTACAGCGATGTGAGTTATTAACAATGTTGATAACTCTGTTGATACCGCGCTCTTTTGGCTGCGAACACTGAGGTTGTCCACACACCCCCGGATAACCCACTTCTTATCCACATACCCACAGGCGTGTGGGCAAAAGTTATCCACAGGTGTGGACGTTAATCGCCGGAGAAAAGCGCAACCCCTGCCATCTCGCCCTACAGTGTCCATTCACCATCGAACTACAAGCTTGTAAGTTACGCACACTGTGGATAAGGCCTGTGGAAAACATATCCAAAAGTCTTGACGGACCTGAAAGCGCAGTTCTAAGCTGGTGTTATTCAATGAACTAGTTGATAAACCATCTGCTTGAGTACGGCGGAGGACCCCGAAATCCGCGATCCTCAGGCCCGACCCACCAGGGGAGAAGCATGCCGGGCACGATTGCTGCAGCGGTGCTGGACCCGGAAGACCAGCTCAACAGGGCGTTCATGGCCCTCGCCGATCCTGTCCGCCGCAAGATACTCGCGCGGTTGGCCTTGGGCGATGCCACCGTCAACGAGATCGCCCAGCCCTTCACCGTCACCCTCCAAGCCATCTCCAAGCACCTTCAAGTGCTCGAGGGCGCGGGCCTCATCACAAGGAGCAGGGAAGCGCAGCGCCGTCCCTGCCATTTGAACACCACAGCGCTGGGTCCCTTGGCTGAGTGGATCGAGAACTACCGTCTTCAGGCCGAGGAACGTTTCGCCCGGCTGGACGAACTATTGGCCAGCACAACCGACAAAGACAGTCCCGAAAAGGAGAAGAACAATGAGCACCAACACAACAACCATTGACGTCGCCGCGGGCACGCCGTTCATCGATACGAGCCGCGACTTCGACGCCGCACCCTCGCGTGTGTTCCAGGCTTTCACGGACCCCGAACTCGTCGTCAAATGGCTGGGTCCGCGTCGCCTGGAAATGCGCCTGGAGTCATACGACGCGCGCACAGGCGGCAGCTACCGCTACACGCATGTGGACGAACAAGGCAACGAGTTCGGTTTCCGCGGGGTCTTCCACGAGGTCCAGGAGCCATTGCGGATCATCCAGACCTTTGAGTTCGACGGCGCCCCGGGGCAAGTCACGCTGGATACCACCAGGTTTGAAGACCTCGGAGGCCGCACGCGCGTAGTGCAGCACTCCGTGTTTCCTTCGGTGGAAGCCCGGGACATGGCAGTAGCCAGCGGCATGGATGCGGGCATCAAAGAGTCGATGGACCGCTTGGAGGAACTCCTGGGGTAAAGCCAGGGAGCTGTTAGCCCGCTGTGGCCCGAAGGACGGTAGCGAGGACCAGAATCCCGGCCACCAGGGCCATGCCTGCGGTCTGCAACAGCGCCTGGCGGGGTCCACGCGGAGCAAAGGCAATCACGGCGGCGCACAGGCCACCCGTGATCAGGCCGCCCAAATGGGCCTGCCAGGCAATGCCGGGGACAACGAAGCCAATCACGCCGTTGATGGCAATGAGGATCCACAGCTGCCGGGTGTCTCCGCCGCGCCGGCTTTGAACTACCAACAGTGCGCCAAAGAGGCCGAAGATGGCGCCGGACGCACCTTCCACTCCAGTGGGAGGCAAAACAGGTGTCAGAAGTAGGAAACCGACAGAGCCGCCAATGGCGGACAACAGGTAGACGGCCAGGAAGCGGATGCGCCCCAAGACCGGCTCCAGCACCTGGCCGAAAATCCAGAGCATGTACATGTTGAGCACGATGTGCAGGACAAAGCCCTGGGAATGGACAAAAGCGCTGGTCAGCATCCGCCAGGGTTCGAAGGCCCCGTATTGCGGAGCGGCGTAGACGGACGCAAAAGCGAGTTGATTCTCCACGACACCGCCGGGAATCAACCATTGCAGCACGTACACCAGGGCACACAGCCCGATAAGTATGTACGTCGCCAAAGGACGTCCTGTCGCAATGGCGCCGCCATAGGCGGAACGCACTGCCGGCGTCGAACGCTTCATTTCATTGACGCAGTCAATGCATTGGAACCCGACGGCGGCCGCCCRCTGGCATTCGGGGCATGCGGGACGCCCGCAACGCTGGCACCGCACATAGGAGGGCCTGTCCGGGTGCCTGGGGCACACCGGAATGTCTGCTGACGGCTCTGCCGCCGGGATTCCGTAACTCATATGCTGTTCAGGCTCCGGGGATCAGAGCTGGACAATGTCGATGCTGTTGATGACGACGTCTTCGACGGGGCGATCGCCCATGCCGGTGCGGACAGCCTCGATGGCGTCTACAACTTTCTTGGACTCTTCGTCTGCAACCTCACCGAAGATGGAGTGCTTGCCGAAAAGCCAGTCGGTGTTGACCGTGGTGATGAAGAACTGGGAACCGTTGGTGCCCTTGCCCATCTGGATGCCGGCGTTGGCCATGGCCAGCTTGTAAGGGGCGTTGAAGTTGAGTTCCGGGTGGATCTCGTCGTCGAACTTGTAGCCCGGACCGCCGATACCGCGACCGAGGGGATCGCCGCCCTGGATCATGAAGTCTTTGATGATGCGGTGGAAAATCGTGCCGTTGTACAGCGGGGTACCAGTCTTGTCTTCACCGGTCTCCGGGTGCGTCCAGGACTTTTCGCCGGTGGCCAGGCCAACGAAGTTGGCTACCGTCTTGGGCGCGTGGTTGCCGAAGAGGTCAACCACGATGTCACCGAGGCTCGTGTGGAAAGTTGCTTTTGCGGTTGCGATGGTCATATCGCCATTGTTTCACGCAGGGTCAACGCCGGGGCGGCCAGGAGGGCGGTTCCGCGCTCGGTGAAATCTTCCATGAATCCGCTGGATGAATAGCCGGTGCCGAACAAGCGACGTAGGCTAACAACAAACGAGCATGTTGATCGGGAGGTAGTTGTGAAGAAATCGGACCGGATTGCCCGCGAACTTGAACACACCGTTGTGAATGGTGTCGAAAATGCCAAGGACTGGGCGACACCGCGCGTCGAAGCAGCTGTGAACTGGGCTGTTCCCCGCATCCAGCACGGAATCGACACCGCGTCGCCGAAGCTCCAGGAAGGCCTGAAATCGGCTGCCTACAACCTCGCCGACGGCGTTGCAACCGTCACGCCGAAGCTCCAGGAAGGCCTGGCGAACCTCGCGCCGAAGATCCACGACGTCGTCGAGGACGCCTCACCCAAGATCCAGGAAGCCCTTAACAAAGCCACCCCGGCGCTCAGCCACGCGCGGGACAAAGTTGTTGAGGAGTACTTGCCCAAGCTTTCCGAGCAGCTCGGGCAAGCCTCCGTGGTTGTCCACCAGGCCCTCGAGAATGCACCCGCGCAGRTGGACGCAGTCGCCCAGAAGCTGGTGGACTCGGGAGTGGTTCACAATCTGCAGGAGCAAGCACAAGCCACAGGGGCCCAGCTGAAAGCCGCGGCCGAGGAAGCGTCCAAAACAGTCTCGAAAGAACTGGCCAAGACCCGGAAGCCCAAAAAGCGCGGTCTCCTGATCTTCACGGTCATTGCAGCAGCTGCCGCGGCCGGCGTCGCCGCATGGAAGGCCAGCCGTCCGGTGGAGGACCCGTGGAAGACCCCGGCCCCGGTAACGCCGTCGCCGGTGCCCGCCGCGGCAGCAGCCGAGAAGGTCGCTGACAAGGCGAACGAGGCCGCCACCAAGGTAGCTGACACGATTGACGACGTAAAACTCAACGTTGCTGAGAAAGCCGAAGCCGTAGCCGAGAAGGCAAAGCACGCAGTCGAGGACGCTACGGACACTGCAGCAAAAGTGGCAACCGACGCCAAGACCGCGGTAAAGAACATCGCCGCCAGCCTCCACAAGGACGAAGCGGCCAAGGACCAGCCGGCCACAGACGAAGCCGGCAAGCACGAGGCCTAGGCAAATAGCCATATTCGCTCCACGTTGAAGGGATCCCGGTTCGCCGGGGTCCCTTCAATTGTTTGGCCACTTGTCACCGGAGGCTTCCTCACGTGACACCGCCCTGATGTTAGATTTATGGGGATGCCAGCCGATAGATCTTTCGTAGATGCAGCCACCAATGCAGCCGTCGCACCCGTGAAGCCGAGCGTTTCAATCATCATCCCGGCGTACAACGAGGAAAGCGTCATACGGCAATGCCTGATCGCGGCCATCTACCAGTCAGTACCTGCGGACGAGATCATCGTCGTTGACAACAAGTCCACGGACCGCACCGCCCAGATCGTCACGCAGATGCAGCAGGAATACCCGGAAAGCCCCATCATGCTGCTGAGCCAGGACAAAGCGCAGGGACTCATCCCCACCCGCAACTTTGGCCTCAATCGAGCCACGTCGGACATCCTCGGCCGGATCGATGCCGACTCCGTCGTTGAACCCGACTGGGTTGAGCAGGTCCAAAAGGCTTTCGCCGATCCCTCGGTGCAGGCGGCCACGGGTCCGGTGGTCTACTACGACATGCCGATGCGTCGATTCGGACTCAAGGCCGACGACAAAATGCGCCAGCTCATGCTTCGGCTTGCGAAGCATCAGTACCACTTCCTTTTTGGATCCAACATGGCGCTTCGCCGCTCCGCATGGGAAACCATCCGGGACGAAACCTGCCTGGATGAAAGGGACGAGATGCACGAGGACATCGATCTCTCCCTGCACCTTGCCGACCACGATCTCAGGGTGCAGTATTGGCCGCAGATGGTCTCTGGCATGTCTGCCCGCCGGCTCGAAGATTCACCGCGCGACTACCGCTATTACGTGACCCGCTTCGACCGCACCTACAAGGCACACAACGTCAAGAAGATGGCCCTGAAGGCTCCCATGGTGGTGTTCTTCTCGGTCTACTTCCCGGCCAAGCTTCTGCGGGCCATCCACACGGCCAATGCCGGCCAAGGCGTCCGCCGAGGCGGCCTCTAGCCACTCAGTCAGTGCCGAGTTCGGCGATCTTGCCCTCGGCGTCGCCCTTGCCGCTCCGCTGACCGGCGACGACGACGGCGAGTCCAACCAGGATCAAGGCGAGTCCCGCATAGGTACCGGCCGGCAGGGTCTCGTGCAAGAAGACGGCAGCGAGAATGGCTGCGCCCGGAATCTCCAGCAGGATGATCATGGACACCAGGAGCGGGCTCATGGTCGCCAGGAGATGGTTGAAGGCGGTGTGGCCCACCAGTTGTGCACACACGGTGATGGCCACGATCCCCAGCCAGCCGCCGGCGTCGAACCCTACAAGCGGCTGGCCGCCCGTGATGGCGAGCACAGCGACGATGGCCGCACAGATCCCGTAGCAAAGCGTCGTATATGTTCCAATGCCCATGCTCTGGCGGGCTTTGCCTCCGGCCAAGGTATATAGGCCGGCCAGGGCGCCTCCGGCGAGAGCCAGGATGTCACCAAGAAAGGCTTTCGGGGAGGATCCCATATCGAAGCCCGTGATGGCGGCTACGCCGCCCAGCGCGATACCCAGGCCCACGAGGACCGGCCAGCGGTGCTTTGTGCCGCGGAGGAGCTGGAAAACGGCGATCCAGGCGGACTGCAGGCACACCAGGGCGGTAGCGGCCGCGACAGAGGTGAGTTGGAGCGCGGTGATGAAGCACGCGAAGTGGAAGGCCAGTGCCACTGCTGCCACAGCGGACGAGGTGAACTCGTTCCGGGTGATCTTGCGGAACTGGCGCGGCTCGCGGATCAGGACCGGCGAGGCCATGACGACCGCGGCGATCGCGTTGCGCCAAAAGGCGATAGCGAGTGCCGTGACGGAAGTAGCTCCAAGCGTTCCCGCGATGAGGGGTCCGGATGACGCGACGCCGAGCACACCCAAAGCAGCAACAATGAAGTTCACATTTCAACCTTAGTGGGGCGGTTAACGCAAAGAGTCCCGGTCATTTCTGACCGGGACTCTTTCCTATGGTGGAGGCACGGGGACTCGAACCCCGAACCCCCTGCTTGCAAAGCAGGTGCGCTACCAATTGCGCCATGCCCCCATAAGAAGCAACCCGTCCATACTACCCTAGTTCCTTCGATGGTTTTCGCCATCTCCAGGCGGGGCGCCTTTCGCTAGTCAACCGTGTCGGTTGCCTTGCTCCAGACTGTCTTCTGGGCTTCGGATTCCTGCACTTTTTTGTAGAGCAGGACGCCTGCGATCGCAGCTGCAACTACGAGCAACTTCTTCACATGCACCCCGTTCCGGTTCAGTTTCCTGAACCTTTAACAAAACCTGTGCAGGTTCCGTGGGCGTACCAGGACTTGAACCTGGGACCTCTTCGTTATCAGCGAAGCGCTCTAACCGCCTGAGCTATACGCCCCGATACCTCTTCGGGCCGAGACATGACTTTACAGCACATCCCGGCCCGATCTCAAATCGAGGTATTTTCACCACTGTTTTCCAGCAGTTTCCCCCAATTTCCGACCGACTGGGTCAGTCGTCGGTGAGGGTCACGCCAATGCCGCCCACGAGTGTTGCGGCAATGTTATAAAGCACGGCGCTCAGCATGGACAAAGCAGTCAGTAGAACAACATTCACCACGGCAATGATGGTTGCGAAGGAGGCAACCTGTCCGAGGGATGCGACCTTCTTGAGTTCGAAGCCGCCGCTTTCCGAGCCCGCCAGGGTGCCGAGAAGGCTGTCCACCTGGTTGAAAATGCCGGTGAGGTCCAGAACGGTCCAAAGCACGATTGCCGCAATCACAGTCACGATGCCCAAGGCAACGGACAACAGGAATGCCATCTTCAGGACAGACCACGGATCAACCTTGCTGACGAGCAGGCGCGCGCGGCGAACTTTCGCCTTGGGTGCCGGCTTCACGAGTCCGGGGGTCCCGGCGGCGGGCCGCTGCTGGCCCTGCACGGGGCGCTGGCCGGGCGCGGCGGGACGCTGACCCGCCGGGCGCTGGGTTCCCGCGGTTCCCGCGGGACGCTGGCCAGGAACGGCGGGACGCTGACCGGGAACCGCCGGGCGCTGGCCTGGGACCCTTTCCGCGCCAGTTCCTGCCGCACCCGAGGCGGATGCCGCAGGGCGCTGCTGGGGACGGGCCGGTGCGTCTACCCGTGGAGTAGCCGACGGCTGCCGCAATCCTCCAGGGACACCCGTGCTTGGCTTGGGATATGAGTCCGAATTGCTCACTCGTTACCTCCGGTATTGTCTTCGTTCAGCTCGACGCCGGACCCATTACCGGATCCTGCGGCCGATCCCGATTCGGCCGTCGCGGTCGCCTGATCGGCGCCGCCGTTTGCAGCCAACGTTACGTCATCGTCCGCCTCGGACGTTCCTCCGGCTGGATTTTCGACGCTATTGACGCTTGAGGCGTCGTCGGTGCCCTCGCCCTGATCGTCGTCGGAGTCCTCGAGGCCGCGTTCGCTGTTGCGGGCCACCTCGATGATGCGGTCGTTCTTGTCAGGCTTCGCGAAGATGACGCCCATCGTGTCACGGCCCTTGGCAGGCACACCGGCCACGGCGGAGCGGACAATCTTTCCACCCTCCATGACCACCAGGACTTCGTCTTCTTCGTTGACGATCAACGCACCAACAAGGTCGCCTCGCTCTTCCTGAAGCTTGGCCACCTTGATGCCCAGGCCGCCACGTCCCTGGAGCCGGTATTCCTCGACGGCGGTGCGCTTGGCGTACCCGCCTTCGGTCACCACGAACACGAACGAGCCGTCCTGGACCACGTCGGCCGCGAGGAGTTCGTCGTCTTCGCGGAACTTCATGCCGGTCACACCCGAGGTAGCACGACCCATGGGGCGCAATGCCTCGTCGGTGGCCGTGAAGCGGATCGACTGGCCCTTGCGGGATACCAGGAGGAGATCGTCCGTTTCGGACACAAGCTGCGCCGAGACAAGCTCGTCCTCGTCCCGAAGGTTGATGGCGATGACGCCGGCCGTGCGGTTGGTGTCGTAGTCTTCCAGGCGCGTCTTCTTCACAAGGCCGTTCTTGGTGGCGAGCACCAGGTACGGGGCTTGCTCGTAGTCGCGCAAGTCGAGGACCTGGGCGATGTGCTCGTCCGGCTGGAAGGCCAACAGGTTTGCCACGTGCTGTCCCTTGGCGTCGCGGCCGGCCTCGGCAAGCTCGTATGCCTTGGCCCGGTACACGCGGCCTAGGTTGGTGAAGAACAGCAACCAGTGGTGCGTCGTTGTGACGAAGAAGTGCTCCACGACGTCGTCGCCGCGAAGCTGGGCACCCTTGACGCCCTTGCCGCCCCGCTGCTGCGAACGATAGTTGTCGCTGCGCGTGCGCTTGACGTATCCGCCGCGGGTGATGGTGACCACCACTTCTTCCTCGGGGATGAGGTCTTCCATGGACATGTCGCCGTCGAAGCCCATGAGGATGTGGGTCCGGCGGTCATCACCGTGCTTCGCCACGATCTCGGCCAGTTCCTGGCTGATGATGTCGCGTTGGCGCTGTTCGGAGGCCAGGATCGAGTTGAATTCCGTGATCATGGCTTCAAGCTCGGCGTGCCTGTCCTGGATCTTCTGCCGTTCCAATGCGGCGAGCCGGCGGAGCTGCATGTCGAGGATGGCGCGGGCCTGGAGCTCGTCGATCTCCAGCAGACCCATCAGGCCGTCGCGGGCAGCCTCCGTGGTGTTGGAGGCCCGGATGAGTGCAATGACCTCATCCAGCATGTCCAGCGCCTTGAGCAGGGCGCGCAGGATGTGCGCCTCTTCCTCGGCCTTGCGCAGGCGGTAGCGGGTCCGGCGGACAATGACGCTCATCTGGTGGGCCACCCAGTGCCGGATGAAGGCGTCCAGGCTCAGCGTGCGGGGTACGCCGTCGACAATTGCCAGCATGTTGGCGCCGAAATTGTCCTGAAGCTGGGTGTGCTTGTAGAGGTTGTTGAGCACAACCTTCGCCACGGCGTCGCGCTTGAGCACGATTACGAGCCGCTGGCCTGTGCGGCCGGACGTCTCGTCGCGGAGGTCCGCGATGCCCTGGATCTTGCCGTCCTTGACCAGTTCGGCGATCTTGATGGCCAGGTTGTCCGGGTTTGCCTGGTACGGAAGTTCGGTGACCACGAGGCATGTGCGGCCCTGGAGTTCCTCGACGTTTACCACCGCGCGCATGGTGATGGAGCCGCGGCCAGTCCGGTACGCGTCCTCGATGCCCTTGTGGCCGAGGATAGTGGCGCCGGTCGGGAAGTCCGGGCCCTTGATGCGTACAAGCAACGCCTCGAGCAGCTCTTCGCGGCTGGCTGTCGGGTTGGCCAGGTACCATTGCACGCCATCGGCAACTTCGCGGAGGTTGTGCGGCGGGATGTTAGTGGCCATGCCGACGGCGATGCCGGAGGAACCGTTGACCAGCAGGTTCGGGAAACGCGCCGGCAGGATGGTGGGTTCCTGGTTCTTGCCGTCGTAGTTGTCCTGGAAGTCGACGGTTTCTTCGTCGATGTCGCGCACCATCTCCATGGCCAGCTGGGCCATCTTGGTTTCGGTGTAACGCGGAGCCGCGGCGCCGTCGTTGCCCGGGGAGCCGAAGTTACCCTGCCCAAGAGCGAGCGGATAGCGCATCGTCCAGTCCTGGATGAGGCGGACCAAGGCATCGTAGATCGCGGTGTCACCGTGCGGGTGGTATTGGCCCATGACCTCGCCCACCACGCGGGCGCATTTGTTGAACGAGCGGTCCGGGCGGTAACCGCCGTCGAACATCGCGTAGAGCACTCGGCGGTGGACAGGCTTCAGGCCGTCGCGGACGTCCGGAAGCGCACGGCCAACGATCACGGCCATGGCATAGTCCAGGTAGGAACGCTGCATTTCCGTCTGCAGGTCCACCTGGTCCACGCGGTCAGTCAGCACGTCGCCCTCAAGTACGGGTTCCGGAATGCCGGCCGACTCGGCGGGAACCTCAGGTGTTTCTTCACTCATGGTTTATGATTTCCGTTTCAGGTATATGTCAGTACTGGAATATTCCTAGGGGCTTTTGAAGTCTCTAGATATCCAGGAACCTGACGTCCTTGGCGTTCTGCTGAATGAAGTTCCGGCGCGACTCCACGTCCTCACCCATCAGCACGGAGAAGGTCTGGTCCGCCGCCAGGGCATCGTCCATGGTGACCTGCAGGAGCGTGCGGTGGTCCGGGTCCATGGTGGTGTCCCAGAGTTCGGTGTAGTCCATTTCGCCGAGGCCCTTGTAGCGCTGGATGCCGTTGTCCTTCGGGATCCGGCGGCCGGCGGCCTGGCCGGAGACCAGCTTGGCGTCTCGTTCACGGTCGCTGTAGACGTAGTCGTGAGGGGCGTTCGACCATTTGATGCGGTACAGCGGCGGCTGGGCCAGATAGACATAGCCGTTCTCGATCAGCGGACGCATGTAGCGGAACAGCAACGTCATCAGCAGCGTCGTGATGTGCTGGCCGTCCACGTCGGCATCGGCCATCAGGACGATCTTGTGGTACCGCAGCTTGGAGATGTCGAAGTCCTCGCCGATGCCCGTGCCGAAGGCCGTGATCATGGACTGGACTTCATTGTTGCCGAGCGCCTTGTCCAGGCGGGCGCGCTCGACGTTCAGGATCTTTCCGCGCAACGGCAGGATGGCCTGGGTCTCGGGGTTGCGTCCACGCTTGGCCGAACCCCCGGCGGAGTCACCCTCCACGAGGTAGACCTCGCAGCGCGCGGGATCCTTCGAGGAGCAGTCGGACAGCTTGCCCGGCATACCGAAGGATTCTAACGGGCTCTTGCGACGTGCGTTGTCGCGGGCTTTGCGCGCGGCCATACGGGCCTGTGCCGCCTGGACAGCTTTGCGGATGACGTCTCGCGCCGGGCCCGGGTTTCGTTCCAGCCAGTCGCCAAGCTGGTCGGTGACCACCCGTTGGACGAAGCCCTTGACCTCGGAGTTACCCAGTTTGGTCTTGGTCTGGCCCTCGAACTGCGGTTCCGACAATTTCACGGAGATGACGGCTGTGAGGCCCTCCCGGATGTCGTCACCGGTCAGGTTGTCATCCTTTTCCTTGATGATGGTCTTCTCGCGCGCGTAGCGGTTGATGAGTGAGGTCATCGCGGCACGGAAACCTTCTTCGTGGGTGCCGCCCTCGTGGGTGTTGATGGTGTTGGCGTACGTGTGGACGCTCTCGGAATAGGCCGTGGTCCACTGCATCGCGACCTCGACGGCGATGTGCCGCTCAGTGTCCTCGGTTTCGAAGGCGATGACGTCCTCGTGGACGACGTCCACCTTCTTGTTCGAGTTGAGATGCTTCACGTAGTCGAGCAGGCCGTCGTCGTATTGATAAACGACGGTGCGGTGTTCGGCCGCCACTTCGCCTTCAGTCGCCACCGCGTCAAGATCCAGGTCGTCGTCGCCTGCTCCTGCGACGGGACGCTCGTCCGTGAGGGTGATGCGCAGGCCCTTGTTGAGGAAGGCCATCTGCTGGAACCGGGCGCGGAGGGTTTCGAAATCGAAATCGGTGCTCTCGAAGATGGTGCCGTCCGGGTAGAACGTCTGGGACGTTCCGGTCTGGTCCGTTGCTTCGCCCTGGACGAGTCCACCCTGCGGCTTGCCGCCGTCGGCGAAGCTCATCCGCCAAACGTGGCCCTGGCGACGCACCTCGGTGTCAACCCTGCGCGAAAGCGCGTTGACAACGGAAATACCGACGCCGTGAAGGCCACCGGATACGGCATAGCCGCTGCCGCCGAACTTGCCGCCCGCGTGCAGGATGGTCATGACAACTTCGACCGTTGGCTTCTTCTCCGTGGGGTGCATGTCTACCGGGATGCCGCGGCCATCGTCCACGACCTTCACGCCGCCATCGGCCTGCAGAGTCACCTCGATGTGGCTGCAGTATCCGGCAAGCGCCTCGTCCACCGAGTTGTCCACCACTTCGTACACCAAGTGGTGGAGGCCGCGCGGGCCTGTGGATCCGATGTACATACCCGGGCGCTTACGCACCGCTTCGAGACCTTCAAGAACGGTAATGTCGCTCGCACCGTACTCCTTGGACCCCGAGGGGGTGTCAGGCTTATGGGCGTTCTCCTTCGCGGGATCTACTGCCAAGGTCTCTGCATTGTCGTTAGCCACAGGCGCTTTCGACTCCTCCGTGTTCGATGGTCGCCGGCCGTCACCGCACCAAGGAAGCACGTCCGTCAGGACACACCACAGGGATACGGCAGCCGCCAACAGGGACGTCACTGCTAACGCCGGCTACTTCGTCAATGGCGGATCCGCTTATACAAGTGCTGTTCAGCAGAGCCAATCAACGTTCACCGGCGCCCAGTTGTCTATGCCGATTCTATCGTGACTGGGCGCAGTTCCTTGCAAAACCCGGCCCTTATGCTCAGGAAAGTAGCTCTGGGAGGCCGCTGGCCCCATCTGCAAGCCGCCAAAAGAGCACCCTCTAGGGAGCTGTACGGTCCGGGGAGGTTTCTCGCCCCTGTGCGCCGTTCAAGCAAATGCGCCAATATGGGCGCGGGGGAAGTTACCCGTAGGTATCCCGAGGGCCCCGCCCATTGACGCTTCGGCCGCCCTTCCGCCAACTCGGTGCAGTGGGGGCGAGCACCTGAATGGAGGTCACCACTCCGTCTCCGAGTTCCTTTCGGAACATGTCCAGGAGGCTTGTACTCAGGAGCCTGAGCTGCGTTGCCCACGCCGTGGAATCGCAGCGGACATGGAGCGTGGTGTCGGTGAAGCTCTCCGGAGTGCAATGCGCGGAGATCTCCGGTCCTACCAAGGCATCCCATTCGGCCATCACGGAACCGACGGCTACTGGAGACGTCCAGCCGCGTTCGGCTACGAGCCTCCCGACGACTTTCCCCAAGCCAAGCGGATCCCGGCCGCTACCGTGGAATTGGCTGAATCCGCGGGTGTCGCGGACGCCCTTGCGTTTGGGAGCGGCGCCCGTCCGCGGGGCAGCGCGGCGGATTTCGCCACGTGCTGCGGCCGCTTCGCGCATCCGGTTCAACGCTGATTGGGCAGCGTCGATCTCGTCAGGGTCCCTGCCCGGCTGGCGTCCGCCGGGGCTATCCTTCTCCATCAATGCCTCCGGGCACAACCTTCACGCGCCGCCCCGCCAGTTCCTCGGGAATGTCGGCGTCGACGGCGGCCGTCACCAGCACCTGTTCGGCACCGGCCACTATTGCAGCCAGTTTACGCCTGCGCTGCACGTCCAGTTCAGCGAACACATCGTCGAGGATGAGGATCGGAGCAGAACCGCCGGTTCGGGTGTCATCGAGCATGACGTAGTAGGAGGCCAAGCGCAGGGAGAGGCACATGGACCATGTTTCGCCATGGGAGGCATAGCCCTTGGCCGGAGCTTGGCCCAGAACCAGCTCGAGTTCGTCGCGGTGGGGTCCGACCAGGGAGATTCCGCGCTCCAACTCCTTCCGGCGCGAGGCAGCGAAAGCCTGGACATAGCGCTCGGTGAGTTGTTCCACGGACAATGTGCGGAGGTCCTCAACCCCTTCCGAACCTTCCGCGAGACCCTCGGCGGGACCGCCGTCGTCGTCCAACACGCCCTGGATGGTAGATCGATAGACCGCGCCCGCTTCCTTCGATCCGTCCGTCAGCTGGGCGTATGCGCTCTTGAGGTGGGGTCGAAGCAGTTCCACGAGTTCCAGCCGTGCATGCAGGAGCTCGGCACCGGCCCGCGCCATGTGCTGGTCCCACACATCGAGCGTTGCTTCGTGGCCTGAGGTGAATTTGCCGGTGCGGGCAGATTTCAACAAAGCGTTGCGCTGTTTGAGCACGCGGTCGTAGTCGCTGCGGGTGGCCGCGTGTACCGGCATGAGGCTGACCAGCAGTTCGTCCATGAAGCGCCTGCGGTTCGACGGATCACCCTTGACCAAGGCAAGGTCTTCCGGGGCAAAAAGCACCGTCTGGCAAATGCCCAGGATGTCGCGGGCGCGCACAGGATTTCCGCGGTTGATCCGGCCGCGGTTGGCACGGCCGGCGTTGATCTCAAGTTCGACCACGGTCGATTGTTCACCGCGAACAAGCTTCGCCCGGATCAAGGCGCGCTCCGTGCCGAAGCGCAGGAGGGGCGCATCCGTACTCACGCGGTGCGAACTCAAGGTCGCCAGGTATCCGATGGCCTCCATGAGGTTCGTCTTGCCGATGCCGTTGGACCCCACCAGGACCGTCACACCGGGGCCGAGCTTGAGGTCAACCTGCGCGTAGCTGCGGAAATCGGTCAGCGAAAGATGTTCGAGGTACACGCGTACTGCTGGTGGGCCGGGGCCTAGTTGGCCGGACGGGTGGCGTGTCCGCCGAATTGGTTGCGCAGCGCAGACACCATCTTCATGGCCGGGGAGTTGTCTTCACGCGAGGAGAAACGGGCGAAGAGCGCAGCGGTGATTGCCGGCGCAGGGATCGCGTTGGCAATGGCTTCTTCAACGGTCCAGCGGCCTTCACCGGAGTCCTCGACGTAGTCTCCGATGGAGGCCAGTCCCGGATCTTCGTCCAAGGCTTTGACCATGAGGTCCAGTAGCCAAGAACGGACAACGGTGCCTTTTTGCCACGCACGGAAGGTGCCGGGAAGGTCTTTGATGATGTCCTTGGCGGCGAGCAGTTCGTAGCCCTCGGCGTAGGCCTGCATCAGGCCGTATTCGATCCCGTTGTGGACCATCTTGGCGTAGTGGCCTGCTCCGACGCCGCCGACGTGGACGAAGCTGTCGGCGCGATCGCCTTCGGGACGGAGTGCGTCGAATACCGGCATGGCGAGTTCGATGTCTTCATCCGCGCCGCCTGCCATGAGTCCGTAGCCGTTCTGCAAGCCCCAGACGCCTCCTGAAACACCGCAATCGGCGAAGCGAATGTCCTTGGAGGCCAGGAAAGTGGCGTGTTTTTGGTCTTCAGTGAAGCGTGAGTTGCCGCCGTCGATCACCATGTCCCCGGCGGAAAGCTTCTCGCCGAGTTCGCTGATCACGGCATCGGTGATCTCGCCGGAGGGAACCATGACCCACACCAGGCGCGGCGCCGGAAGGGCAGCGATCAGTTCGTCAACGGACGCGACGTCGGCGATGTCCTGATTGCGGTCGAAGCCAGTGACCTCGATTCCGCCCTTCCGCATGCGTTCGCGCATGTTGAAACCCATTTTTCCAAGGCCGATCAGTCCGATGTGCACGGGGTGAACTCTTTCCTGCGTTGGTGGTTTTGGTCTTGACCCGACTGACTCGCATTTGTTGTCGTTTTGGGCGCCCAGAACGACAACTAATGCGAGCTAGTTGGGGAGGCGGACAGGCATCACGAGGTAGCGGTAGTCGCCTTTGTCATCGCCGTCGGCGTCAACTTGGGCGGTGATCATGGCTGGCTTCGGTGCCGTGGTGAAGGAGAAGCGCACGAACTTGGTCTCGATCACGCTCAGGCCTTCCACCAGGTAGTGCGGGTTGAACGCTACCGTGATGTCTTCGCCGCTGAGCTGGGCTTCCAGTTCCTCGGAGGCCTGCGCATCTTCGCCGGTACCGGCGTCCAGACTCAGCTGGCCCTGCGTGAACGCCAGGCGAACCGGGGTGTTCCGTTCGGCCACCAAGGACACGCGGCGAACGGCTTCAACGAGTTCCTGCGTTTGGACCGTTGCGTGGATCGGCGTGGAATCCGGGAACAAGGACCGAATCTTGGGGTAGTCGCCGTCAACGAGCAATGAAGTGGTGGTGCGCCCGCCGCTTTCGAAGCCAATCAGGCGGCTGTCGTCGTCGGCGAGGGCGAGATGGATGTCACCGCTGCCGCCGAGAGTCTTGGCTACCTCGTTGAGGGTCTTGGATTTCACCAAGGCACTCGTGGAAATTCCCGGGGTGACGGGCTTCCACGGTACTTCCCTCATGGCGAGGCGGTACCGGTCCGTGGCGAGGAGGGTGATCATGTCATCCTCGATCTCCATCCGGACACCGGTGAGGATCGGCAGGGTGTCATCCCTGCTGGCGGCGATGATGACCTGCGAAACGGCCTGGGCGAAGGCGTCGCCGGGCAGGGTTCCGCTGATGGCGGGAAGCGCCGGAAGCGGCGGATATTCGGATTCCGGCATCGTGGCGAGATGGAAGCTGCTTCGACGGCATGTGAGGGTGACCTTGCTGCCATCGGTTTCGATGTCGACGGGAGCCGAGGGCAGGCTGCGGCAGATATCGGCCAGGAGCCGTCCGGAAACCAGGATGGTTCCTTCGGTGGTGATGTCAGCTGGAATCTCGAGACGGGCGGAGGTCTCGTAATCGAAGCTCGAGAGGCTCACTGTTCCGGCTTCCGCCTTGAGCAGGAGACCTGAGAGTACCGGGACGGGCGGCCGCGGAGACAAGGACCGGGCTGTCCATGTGACGGCTTCTGCCAGGACATCCCGCTCGACTCTGAACTTCACGGAAGGGTGCCGCCTTTCATTGCTGCTGCCAGTGTTCCACCGGAAACTCCCCCAGGAGCCCCGAAAACCAGCGCCCGGAACCCGAACGCTGCATGGTCCGCACTGAGCGAACTACAAAGCAGCGCCAAGGATGGACGCGATGCAGACAGCTTAGCCGGAACTTCGGGCATTAACCCATCCCCGGCCTGCTGGCTTGTGGTTCGAAGCAGCCGCGGGCTGCGTCGGTGGGTGGGCGGAAGGAGATTGTTATTTGAGGGAATTCATTTTTTTGGGATTAGTAGTGTTAATAACCCCTGTGGAAACTGTGGATAACCGTCCCTGGACCCGCAGTTCCGCGGTTAAGGCCTGTTCACGATATGTGGGTGACAGGGGTTTTAAACAGGGTGTGGACGTGGATAACCCCCAGGGCCGTTTTTAACGATCCACAGACGGCTTAAGGGTTTTAAGCCCATTAACCGCGCTTGTCCCCTTAAGTATCCACAGGCTTATCCACATGTGCCTGTTAATAAGGTATGTAGTACCTCGAGCGAGCCGACTCAGGAATCGCGTTGCTGCTGCTTGATGCGGTTGGTCAGCTCAGTCACCTGGTTGTAGATCACACGGCGCTCGGCCATCAGTTCGCGAATCTTGCGATCTGCGTGGATCACTGTGGTGTGGTCGCGGCCGCCAAGCTCCTGGCCGATCTTCGGCAGGGACATGTCGGTGAGCTCGCGGCACAAGTACATGGCGATCTGCCGTGCGGTCACCAAGGTGCGCGTCCGGGACTTGCTGCAAAGCTCTTCCATGCTGAGCTTGAAGTACTCGGCCGTCTGCTTCAGGATCTGGTCGGCCGTGATCTCCTGGGCGCCATCGTCGGTGATCAGGTCCTTCAGCACCATTTCGGCGAGGGCCACATCCACGGGCTGGCGGTTGAGGCTGGCGAAGGCAGTGACGCGGATCAGTGCGCCTTCGAGCTCGCGGATGTTGCTGGAGATCTTGGAAGCGATGTACTCCAAGGCGTCGTCAGGTGCGGACAGTCCCTCGCTCTGGGCCTTCTTGCGGAGGATCGCAATACGGGTTTCGAGTTCCGGCGGCTGGATATCGGTCAGCAGGCCCCACTCGAAGCGGGACTTCATGCGGTCCTCGAAGCCGGCAAGCTGCTTGGGCGGGAGGTCCGAGGTGATGACCACTTGCTTGTTGTTGTTGTGCAGTGCGTTGAAGGTGTGGAAGAACTCTTCGAGCGTCCGGTCCTTGCCAGCCAGGAACTGGATGTCATCGATCAGGAGCACGTCGACGTTGCGGTACGTGGTCTTGAAGCTGGCGCCTTCGTCGTCCCGGATGGAGTTGATGAAGTCGTTGGTGAACTCTTCGGAATTCACGTAGCGCACCCGGATGCCGCTGTAGAGCCGGCGGGCGTAGTGGCCGATCGCGTGCAGCAAGTGCGTCTTGCCGAGTCCGGAGTCACCGTAGATGAACAGCGGGTTGTAGGCCTTTGCCGGTGCTTCCGCGACCGCGACGGCGGCAGCATGGGCGAAGCGGTTGGAAGAGCCGATAACGAAGGTGTCAAAGACGTACTTCGGGTTCAGCCGGCCGAATTCGTGCGAAGTACTCGGCGGGGTGGGCTGTGGCTTGGATTCCACGGCCAGGTCGTTCACGGAGGAGAGTTCGACGGCGGGGGCCGGCTCTTCGTGGATGGGCACTAGATCCGTGTCGACGTCGATCGCGCACCGGATGTCGTCGGAAAAGACGCTGCGGAGGGCGTCATCGAGGGCGTCCTTGACTTGCGTCTGGAGAACCTCGCGGGTCAACTCGTTGGGTACGGCCACCAGGAGCGTGGAGCCGATCAGGCCCTGTGCCTGGGCAAGGATAACGAAACCACGCTGCCGGGGTGTGACGCGATCGTCTTGTTCCAGCAGGCTCAGCACCCGCCGCCAGGAACTTCCGACCGTGTTGGCGTGGTTGGCTTCGTCTACCGTCATCAATTGGTTCCCTCGAGTGCTTGCTTGCCTGGATTGCGGCAGCCGAAGGTCCAAACCATGAGTGGATTCCGAACCGAATCCACAGGGTTATGCACAGTCCGTGGATAATCGGCTACTGAGACACTCTAGGGGATGGAAACTCCAGAAGATAGCTGGGAAGAGGCTTGTGGATAATTACACGGTTGTGGTTCTGAAACGGGGTCTGTGACCGGCTTCATCCACAGGCTGGGGGTGTACTTAGCCACAGCTGGGGATAGCGGGCACCGAGGCTCCCAGTTTGACCTTGGGGGTCTTTTTGCCCTAACGTTGTGAAGTCCTATGTGTCCGCTTTTTGACCACCCGCACTTCCGGTAAATCCGGCGTTGGGCGGCGGCGGATACTCAATAAACTTAGCGTCGGCCAGTTCTTCCCCTTTTGATCGGGTGGGCGCACCTTTGATCCACTGGAGTAACTAACGTGAGCAAGCGGACTTTTCAGCCGAATAACCGCCGTCGGGCCAAGAAGCATGGCTTCCGCCTTCGTATGCGCACCCGTGCCGGCCGCGCCATCCTGGCCGCCCGTCGTGGCAAGGGCCGCGTCGAACTGTCGGCCTAAATAACTGACTCGTCGGTCAGCCTTCCAAGCGAGTCAATAGGTGCTAGCCACCCGTAACCGTCTGCGGACTTCTACCGACTTTTCAACAACTGTACGTTCCGGCGTCCGCAATGGACGCCGGAACTTAGTGTTATATACGGCACCTATCGGTGCCGGAGAACCGAGCCGCATCGGCTTCATCGTTTCCAAAGCTGTCGGGAACGCTGTGACCAGGAACCTCGTTAAGAGGAGACTGAGAGAAGCAGGTGCTTTGTCCTTGAAAAGGCATGGCACGGGTCTTGCTGTTGTGGTCCGGGCGTTGCCGGCGGCTGCGACGGCGAGCTGGGACCAGCTGCTGACGGATTACAACGCCGCCTTGGCGGCAACCACGAAACGGCTCGGCGGATCCTCTCCGCGGGTTGTTTCGCCCACCCAGGGCACCACAACGGAAGGGACACCGCGTGCATGAGCTGAGCTCCGCCGTCGTCCGCTTCTTTAGAGTCGCTCCGAGGATCCTCGGAACATTTCTGTGGGAGCTGCCGCGCAACGTCCTCATCATCTTGTTGAAGACGTACCGCAAGATCATCTCTCCCTTATACGGCCAGGTATGCCGGTTCTTCCCATCCTGCTCGGCATATGCCCTCGAAGCGGTGACGGTACATGGTGCCGTCAAGGGAAGTTGGCTCGCAGTGCGGCGCCTTGCGCGGTGCCACCCCTGGAACGCCGGCGGCGTGGACCACGTCCCCGCCGGACATCGTCACTGGCCCGAAGGCCAGACGCCCACAATTGTTGTACTGAACAACCCGGACCAGTTCCTGGCTGTGTGGTCTGATGAAGACGGTCGCCGCACAGCGGCCTGAGGAAATAGGGAAAACGTATGGACATCTTTGGAACAATTCTGGCCCCGTTCAAGTGGCTAGTGTCCGCGATCATGCTGGGGTTCCACGACGGGCTGAGTTTCATCGGCCTGCCGCCGGAAAACGGCTGGACCTGGACACTGTCCATCATCGGCCTGGTGCTGGTGATCCGTGCCGCCCTGATCCCTGTCTTCGTCAAGCAAATCAAGGCACAGCGCGGTATGCAGCTGCTTCAGCCCGATCTGAAGAAGATGCAGGCGAAGTACAAGGGGAAGACGGACCAGCTCTCCCGCCAGGCGATGGCGCAGGAACAGATGGCGCTGTACAAGAAGCACGGCACCAACCCGTTCTCCGCTTGTTTGCCCATGCTGATCCAGATGCCGTTCTTCTTCGCGCTGTTCCAGGTGCTTTCCGGTATTACCCAGGCCCGCCAGGCCGGCCAGGGTATTGGAGCCTTGAGCCATGAGCAGGTGGTGCAGTTCGACGAATCCAGCATCTTCGGCGCTCCCCTGTCCGCGTCCCTGCTTCACGGCGGCCCTGCGGGTACCGACCAGACGGTTGTGTGGATACTCTCCATCGTGATGATCCTGGCCATGACGGCGTCCCAGTTCATCACGCAGAAGCAGATCATGGCCAAGAACATGTCCGAAGAGGCCATGGCCAGCCCGTTCATGCGCCAGCAGAAGATGATGCTGTACATCCTGCCGCTCGTCTTCGGCGTCGGTGGCATCAACTTCCCGATCGGTGTGCTCATCTACTGGACCACTACCAACCTGTGGACCATGGGCCAGCAGTTCTTTGTCATCCGCCGCATGCCGACGCCGGGATCCCCCGCAGCCAAGGCACTCGCTGAGCGTCGCGCCGCCAAGGGCCTGCCGTCCATCCCGCTCCTGGGTGGCAAGAAGGACGCAGACGTCGCTGCCGAGGTGGCCGCCGTCGAGGTCAAGGCACAGCAGCGCATCCAGCCACAACGTAAGAACAGGAAGAAGAAGTAATGTCTGTTGAAAGCACCGAAGAGGCAACGGCCGCTGCCGCCGAGGAATTGGCAGAAGCCACAGAAGAAACTTCCGAAGAGGGCGCTGCTGCCGGTAAGGGCACTTCCGTGAGCCGCCTCGAGGAAGAGGGCGACGTCGCCGCAGACTACCTTGAGGAACTTCTCGACATTGCCGACATCGACGGCGACATCGACATTGAGATCCGCAATGGCCGCACCTACATCTCGATCGCAGCCGAAGACGACTCCGAGGGCCTTGAGAGCCTGGTAGGACGCGACGGTGAAGTGCTCGAAGCCCTTCAGGAACTCGCGCGCTTGTCCGTGCTGTCCGCGACCGAAAACCGGTCCCGCCTGGTGCTCGACATCAATGGCTACCGCAAGGAACGCGCCGGCGATCTGCAGCAGATTGCCGAAGACGCCGTGGCGAAGGTCAAGGAAACCGGCGCCCCTGTGGCACTCGAACCCATGAGCGCCTACGAACGCAAGATTGTGCACGACGCTGTTGCGGACCTCGGTTTCGTCTCCGAGTCCGAGGGCGAAGGCGTCGGCCGCCACATCGTGGTTTCGGCCGACTAACGGATCATGGTTGAAATCACGGCAGCCGAACTGCAGGCGGCAGAGAAGATTTTCGGTGACCGGCTTGGCCTCGCCCAGCGGTACGTAGAACATTTGGCGACATCGGGAACCGAGCGCGGGCTGATTGGCC
This sequence comes from Arthrobacter sp. 2RAF22, assembly GCF_052115325.1. Taxonomy (NCBI): domain Bacteria; kingdom Bacillati; phylum Actinomycetota; class Actinomycetes; order Micrococcales; family Micrococcaceae; genus Arthrobacter; species Arthrobacter sp. 2RAF22. The sequence continues at coordinate 102,987 of NZ_JBFRGL010000003.1, forward strand.
CGCGCGAGGTTCCCCGCCTATGGAGCCGGCACGTTCTCAATTGCGCCGTCATCGAGTCCGCGATTGCCCACGGAAGCCATGTTGCGGACGTCGGTTCCGGTGCGGGGCTTCCCGGCTTGTGCTTGGCGATTGCACGTCCCGATCTTGAACTCACGCTGATCGAGCCGCTGGAGCGGCGCGTCATTTGGCTTCAGGAAGTGGTGGACGACCTCGGGCTGGGCAACGTCACGGTCATGCGCACCCGCGCCGAGCTCGCAGTGGGCATGGTCGACGCGGACGTTGTCACGGCGAGGGCTGTCTCTGCCCTGTCCAAGCTTGCCGGCTTGACCATTCCTTTGCTTAACGGCAAGGGTGAAGTGGTTGCGATCAAGGGCCGCAGTGCTGCCGAGGAGATTGAGCAAGCAGCAAAAGTGATCCGCAGGCTCGGCGGCGTGGAAACGTCCGTTGTGGTTTGTGGGCAGGAGCTCCTGGAAGAACCCACCACAGTGGTGAGGATCGTCGTTAACAAACAGCGGAAGATCGCTTAGCTTCGGCGCTGTGTCCCGCGTGTCCGCAACTGAGCGGTTAAGCTAGAGAACGGCAGCTAGAGCCGAATGAGAGTGAGAGTGTGACAGTGGGCAGTAGCGAAACCTCCACCCAGCGGATCCCGCCATTTATTTCCTTGGGGTCGGCTCGGGCCATGGCTGCACCCTCGGCGTCTTTTGAATCTGCGCTGATGCGTACGAATTCGGTTGCGAACGCCGCTGTTTCACGTGAAACGCTGATCGTCGGACACGACAACGTCATGGACTCCATCGACGACTCCAGCCCTATCGCGCGGCAGCTCGCCAACGAAACCCGACGGCGCGAGCGCCTGGTGGGACGCGAGCTTCCCAAGCCGGAGAAGACCCGCATTTTCACCGTCTCCAATCAAAAAGGCGGCGTCGGAAAGACCACGACGACGGTCAATATTGCGGCTGCCCTCGCTTCCGCTGGGCTCAACGTCCTGGTGATCGACATCGATCCTCAGGGAAATGCGTCCACCGCGCTGGGTATTGAACACCACGCAGACGTCGACAGCATTTACGATGTGCTGATCAACGACCTTCCGCTGCGTGACGTTGTGGCTCCTTGCCCTGATATTCCGAATCTCATCTGTGCGCCGGCGACCATTCACTTGGCGGGCGCCGAAATCGAACTGGTCTCCCTCGTGGCACGCGAGCAGCGCCTGCGCCGGGCAATCGATGTCTATTCGAAGGAGCGCGCGAAGAACGGTGAAGGTCGCCTGGACTTCATCTTCATCGACTGCCCGCCCAGCCTGGGCCTGCTGACCGTCAACGCCTTCTGCGCGGCCAGCGAGGTACTCATCCCGATCCAGTGTGAGTACTACGCCTTGGAGGGCCTGAGCCAGCTCCTCAAGAACATCGAAATGATCCAGAAGCACCTCAATGCTGATCTGGTCGTTTCCACCATTCTCCTCACCATGTACGACGGCCGCACCAATCTGGCCGCGCAGGTGGCTTCCGAAGTCCGTCAACATTTCCCGAACCAGGTTCTTGGCGCAGTGGTTCCCCGCTCCGTGCGTATCTCGGAGGCTCCGAGCTACCAACAGACGGTAATGACCTACGATCCGTCTTCCAGCGGCGCGTTGTCCTACATGGAAGCCGCCGCGGAAATCGCCGAGCGCTAGACTTCCTTAATCACTGCAATATCCTTGGCGGGCTCTATTCTTGCCATTCCACCGGAGGGACATACTAATGAGCGAAAAGCGACGAGGCCTGGGTAGGGGTCTTGGGGCTCTCATTCCCAGCTCCGCTTCGGCCGGTGCATCGGGCAATGGCGTTCCGGCGTCCCGCCCCGTGGACCTCTTCTTCCCTGAGGCGCGCAAAGCCCCGGAGACGCTGGATACGCCTGCGGTGCCTGAAACCGAAGTAGCGAAGAGTTCCCCCTCTCGAGGCTCTTCGGCCAAGAGTACGACGGCGGCAAAGACGCCTGCTGCGAAGTCGCCATCCGCGAAGGTCACCACTGATGAAGACCCGTCCGCGTCCGAACCGTCCGCGGCTCCTGCCGCTGCTGCTGGGAAAGCAGTTTCTGAATTCGCTCTGACGGAAGCGTCCGAGGTCCAGCTGGTCGAGGTTCCCGGCGCGCGCTTTGCCGAAATCCCGGTCGGGGACATTCATCCCAACCGCAAGCAGCCCCGCAGCGTCTTCGATGAGGACGACATGGCGGAGCTGGTTCACTCCGTCAAAGAAATAGGCGTTCTCCAGCCAATTGTTGTACGTACTTCAACCGAAAAGGGTGGAGAACCGTATGAGCTGGTGATGGGTGAGCGTCGATGGAGGGCTGTACAGGCCGCCGGGCTCGAAACTATCCCGGCGATTGTCCGCGATACCAACGATGACGACCTCCTCCGTGATGCTTTGCTGGAGAACCTCCACCGGAGCCAACTGAACCCCTTGGAAGAAGCAGCTGCTTACCAGCAGCTCCTGGAAGACTTCGGCACCACACACGAGCAGCTGGCTGATCGAATCGGACGTTCGCGTCCCCAGGTGTCCAACACGCTCCGTCTCCTCAAGCTTCCTCCCTTGGTGCAACGGCGCGTTGCAGCCAGCGTGCTCTCGGCCGGCCACGCTCGTGCGCTGCTCGCTCTCCCGGACGCAGCCGCGATGGAGCGTCTCGCTCAGAAGATTGTCTCCGAGGGTATGTCCGTACGGGCTACCGAGGAAGCAGTCGCGTTGTACCAGGATCCTACGGTGCCGCCCAAGAACAGCATCCCGCGCCCCAATGCACGCCATGAGCGTCTCGACTACCTTGCTTCCTCCCTTTCGGATCGACTCGACACAAACGTCAAGATCACCTTGGGTGCGCGTAAGGGCCGGGTCAGTATTGAGTTCGCGAGCGTTGAAGATCTGAACCGCATCATGGATGTATTGTCGCCCGGGGACGAAGGCTAGTCGCTGGATCTCTACGGAATCGGGGTTTGCTTCTAAAGAGGCAAGCCCCCTTTTTCGTTTAACGGTCGATCGAGGCGGGAATCGACATTCGGAGGATATCCGGCCACGTTTATCGCGCTGACTGGCGACAATTCGCTCCGCGGATGCCCTCGATGTGCATCCGGGGGCTGTGGATGGCTTTTGCAGCAAACTGGGATCCGTTGCCCTTTCTGCAAACGGGGTCAGGTGACGGCTGCCCTTGCCTGGAATGGAGCGAGCCGCCACCCGCGCTTCTCAACGATGCTTCGCTGTAAGACTTTCCGCTGCGTCTTATCCCTCGTATGTGGCGCGCCTTCGCGCCCGCGGGGTCGGCGGCAAGCGATCTTCCCGTTTGGAACGATCGGGGCTGCTGCGGATCTAGTCGGGTGTTTCACGCGAAACGAACAGACTTTAGTGCACAGGAGGGCAGGAGTCCGCTTATCGTTGACCGGATGAGCTGCAATTCGAGTCTCTAGTAGGCGATTGAATACTTGGGTGCCTTCTTCGCTGCATCCCTTTCGCACTGATTGAGAGTTCGCCTCCGCTCCTGGCGTGTTCGAGATATGCTCCTTCATGCCTGGCCGGCAGGTTCCTTATGGGCCCATACCCCGGCGTTTCACGTGAAACAACACAGCTTGCCGGCCTTCAGATCGACCGTCACCCGGATCTCCCTCGGCTAGAGCGCAGGGGCTTCGCCAACACTTCGCTGCGGACTCAGGTATCTGCTGTCCTGGATCGATTTGTTCTCTGGCGTTCGGTTCGGCTTCGTCCCCTTCTCTCGTGTTGTACCCGCGCGAGACGGACTTGTGGACAAGAGCTGAACAACGTCCAGCTGACATGTCGTGCGCGCAGAGATCGCGACCATGCCGATCAACGGCACCCGGGATTCAGGGATGGTTCAGAATGCGGGAGCAGCCAGTTAGGGACTCCTTCCCCGCACAGCAGTGGCCACTGTTTCACGTGGAACAGGAAGAGCACCAGACGGGGCCTCGCATAGCTGGAGTTCGGCTAATCCCCGTGAGCTTGGTTGGTTAGGACACTAGTCTGTCAGTGGGCCTGTAGGCAGTGCTTCTTTAAGTGGATAGCGACTTGCTCTGTTTCACGTGAAACGAAGCGGCGCAGTCTGGGCTGTGGTGTTCAGGGCGAGACACCCAAGGTAATTGGTAGTCAACTCGCAGAACGACGTGAATCCCCAAGACGCGGCTTCGTAGCGTGTCTCACCGGCTGGTGGTTTTCCGCTTTGGTTCTTTCAATTCACCGTCCATAAGGTGATGCTTCGGCATTTCGGCGCCGGCATCTGGCCTGTCAAAGGAGCTGGCGCTCTGGCCTAAAGCCACTGAGCGAAACCTCCAGATGGTGGCGATGGCCCGATGATGCCTTCGCATCCGCCATTCTCGAGCGCCGAACTGACTCCTCTCGGCGCTAGCCTCCCCCTGCGGTGGACTACGATCACACTCAGCGCCAGGCCAGTTGGCTGCGCGCGGAAGGCCAAGAAGTAGTTCTGTTGGGCGCTTGATGCCGGCAATCGCGCGTCCGTTCAGCTTCCTCCTCCAATTCCCCTCCAGCGTGAGGTGGGCTTCAATAGCGCTCTGCTCGCGTCAGGTGCAGGCGGGTGCGCGGCTCACTGTGGCGGTTGGGCACCAATAGATGCAATGCAGAAAGGTGCTCTGCGAGTCTTGAACGCCGAAGGATCAGGGGCCGGTCACGGTGTGTGGGAAGGTCGCGGCGGAGTTGCCTCCGACAGCGCAGCGTCACGTGAGGGGTTGTAGTTCTCTTGCCGGAGGTGTCTGTCGCATGCGTCGACGACCGATGACGGCAAGCGTAAGGTTCGGATCGAGCCCATGCTGAACCCTCGTGAACTCCGACACATGCGACGCGCGGTCGAGGTCGGCGCTCGGATACCGCTTCCCTGTTTGGATACAAGGTGAGATCGATACAAGCAAAGTGCCCTCTGGGTAGATTGCATCTCGCTCCGGAACAATAGGCCGGTCCGGTCTGGGTAGACATCAACGTTGTTCCATGCCCGAAGCAGGTAAGCAGGCAAGACTGCTCACAAACGTCCCGGCCCGTGGGATGGAAGTCGTCCAATTTGTGCCGCCGGCTCGGGCCGTGACTCAAGGACCGGTAGGGTCAGCGGATCCAGACGTAGCCTCACCGCATTCCCTCTGTACGCCTGAACTCGCCGGCTTCGTGGGTAGGAGTGTTCTCGTTGGAGCTGAGACCAGCTTCCATGCCGGGAGTCGGACTGGTGATTCGTGCCCTTGTACTAGTCGCGTGATCGCCGGGAAGGAGTTGAAGGAGCGTCTGGTCCCCCAGGCTCGTAACCAGAGTGCGCCCTCGTGCCTTGAATGTGGTCTTACTGCCTCCGGGCCCAACTCTTGCGTCGCAGCGCTTTCGCTGTGACGGTTCTTTCGTTGGCTCACGCGTTCGCGTTATGTGAGTGACGCGAGGCAAGGTGGATGGTCGTCAACCCATGCGGAGGAACAAGTATGTTGTTGAAAGCACTGGAAGCGGTGACGCGCTTGAACCTGGACCCGACACGGCATCCTCGTGCTCGCGCGAATCAGGTGGGTGTGGCTTTGAGCACTGGTTAGTGATGCGCAGTGTTTGCGTCCGCTGGTTCACATGACCATCCGAATTCTGGGGTAGTACGCGGACCGGTCTCTCAGCGCGTCATCGAAGGAACACTGAGTCTGCCCCGGCCACTTCATTCGGAAGATCGGCTGGAAATATTGACGGTTCTAAGGGCTGACGATGACGCAAGATGGAAGCGTCGTGTGGAGCTGGCTCCGTGTACGAAAGTGAAGATTTGCTCCGCCCGCAGGATGTGTACACGTCCTGCGCCACAAGAAGCCGCTGTTGAAAAGTCTGAGAGCAGCGGTGGATATCTCTGTGGATAACTTTGTTGATAAGTCTGCCAGGTTTAAGTGTAGACAGCGAGCATCGTCTGGGTCTGTATCTGGCTGGCGGTCATAGTCCTTTGAAGCTCGTGTTCTTCGATCGCTCTGTTTCACGTGAAACAGAGCCATGGTCTTGAAGCTGGCCATTTTCATCCGAATTTGGCCTGATTTTGGGCGGTTGATCGCCCTTTGCGAGCATTTCGGGCCCGCGTTCGATCTGATTTGACCTGCGGAGCTGGATGTCGCCTTGATTCGCACTGGTCGCGCCCAATACGCGGGTAGGAGGAGTTGTTCGAACTGACCCATTCATGCGGTGGATATCGCTGTGGATAACTTTGTGCATAACTTCTGACTGAACGGTGGATATCCGGCGCAGCCTCGACGCAGCCGCTGCGGAAGGCCGTCCCATGTTGGGGACTAGTATCGCCACTTTGATCGCCTATTGACGGGACCCCACGGGCTCCCAAGCCTAACGTGACCGGCGTTTTGAGCGGCCGGACATAGTCATGTTTCACGTGAAACGACGTCAGCCGACGGAGAAATTCTCGACCCTCAAGGCGGTACCGAGACGTCTCGGATGCAGGTCTGGGAGTACATCAACATGGGCCTTGGACGAAGGCTGGTCCGCCGAGTTAGTGTCCGTCCACGGGACCAGCGAGTAGTCGCGCCCGCCTTCGATCTAGATCGAAGGCACGGACGCTTGTCCTGGGTCCAGCTTGAGTCCCACTTTCACGGGCGAAAGATCGGTGGACGATCGCCATGTACGCGCGACGAGCGAATCCTCAGCCATGGGATCTGTGGTCCGATCTTCAGCCTGTACAACCGGGCGCACCTTACGCTCCAGGATGTGCACCGGTCCTTCAATACGCGCTAGACGTTTCGCGCCCCGCAAGTACCGAATGCCCTTCATCGCCCCCACGTTCCGCGCTCCCCGCGGTCGAATCGGACCGTTCCCACTCCTGTCTGTGCCGGCTGTTTAAGCTCATGGAAGCGGTGTCAGGGCGGCCTGCCCAAAACCTATGCGGTGTCCGCGGTTGCTGCGTGTCTGGATGATCACCCCCACGAGCCCGCAGTTGGTGTCTGAGTGCCTCCGCGCTGTGAGGCCGCCAGGTCGGAAGGAGGGGCAAATTCAGCCGAAGTCCAGGCAATAGTTCGCCCAGCGGAGGTCCGTCGTCGGTTCTGGGCTCGGGGTTTATGAACAAGCACCACTGTTCCCGGTTCGATGCAGAGTTGCCTACGGTGCGGTACTGAGTTGCCTCGGACGACTGTCCGACGTTGGAATTGCGCGTGGAAACTGCCGGACGAGCTTAGTGAGCGGGAGCGTGGCTTCAGCCAGACCGGACCCCATGCCAATTCGAAACACGATCTGTCCATCGGGCCTAGCCTTCGAGAGGCAGCCCGCCACGCTCGGGCATGGTTCGGTCGCCTGGTCAGGATTCAACCCCCACAATGACGTGAAGGGGGCAAATGGACGTCTGTTATGGCGTGCCGTTTTCCCGGCCGCCGCCCCCGCAGGAGGTGGATGCAATGCTGTTCTTCTTACCCTGTGCGAATGATGGCTACTCGAGAAGATCCGGGCGGCTGGCCTGAAGGCGCAATCTTCAATGTCGCCCTTGTGGGTTCACCATGCAAGCTGCCCTCGAAGGCAGGCGCGCGGCCGGCGACAGGCGCGCGCGCATCTGAACCCGCGGCACGCGCTACGGTCAATTCACGGTCCAAGAAGCCAACGTCACGCTGCGAGATGCCAAACATCAGTCCTGGCGCCATTGAGAGAGATGTCTCTGCACAATGCCTTCCCGCACGCCTCACGGTGTATCCAGCCCAAGTGCACCGGTGGATCATCTTCTCTCAGTCCCTTGTCAGCAGCCTTCTTTAAAGTCTCCGATCGGAAAGCTACTGCGGACGCTGCACAGGAAGGGACTGAGTCCTTAGGCGCGGAAGCCCGCATATATGCAGACAGACACCCTAAATTGATTGGTCGCGGTTCTAAACACCGGTTTACGCAGAAACTAGGCGCCTCGATGCATCATCGCGTCACCGAAGGCGCCGTCTGGACACACCGGGCAGTGCGTGCGACGAGGGCGCCGTCTGGATACGCCGGGCAGTGCGTGCGACGAACCCAAGACCCAGGCTAATTGCCTTGGCATCCGCAAGATGAAGCGGAGACTACCAAGGACCAGTCATCCCGCGAGTGGGAACTGAAGCTTCTCTCGGCCATGCGTGAGTCGCCGTGTTGACGCATGTCGCGGTGGGACCTTACGCGCGAATCGTCCGCCCGCCCGCACCCAGTCAGCCCGAGTGATGTGCGGGATGCTCTCCGGACAGATCGCCGTTTCACGTGAAACATGAAGCACGGAAGGGCGCGCTGGTGATACGCATATGTACCGGTGTCGAATGGCCCGGAGCGTGCACGTGCACTCAACAAGTGGTGATTCCAAGTGGCGAGCAGGAAGCGGCGTTCAATGGTTCCGAGGAAACGGGAACCTAGCCCAACTTGAGTGCGGCAGCGCTTGAGCCCGCCAGCCCGGAACGTGCCCGCAGCTCTCGTATCGATCAGCAATTGCGTTTCACGTGAAACCGCGTCAGTTTCTGATTTCATGCATTTCTGGCCACTCGGAATTGGAAACCGACGCGCAGTTCGAGGACAAGAGTCGGTAGCTACGTTTCACGTGAAACGGTGGGTGTACCGAGTGCAAAAAGGTACCTGTCTGGAATTGATTCAATTTGGGAGCTTTCCTAGATCGTATGAGTGGACAACGCGGTTTCACGTGAAACAGTGGAATGAAGGACTTCGTCGTTGACCGATCCCGCGGGCCACGCAGGTGTGTGGACCCCTCGGCATCGGTCCTACCTTAGGAGACTCGACAGTAGTCCCCCTGTCCCCTTGCTCTTTGCCGTACTTTCCCGGCAATTGCCCCACCACTGCCCGGTTCCAGCTCAGCAACGGACCCCACGACTATCTATGCCGTCTCCCAAAAGAACTGCCTGTTTTGAAATTGAAATAGGTCACAAACGGCGGAGCCAAACTTAGGACAGCCGCCGCGCGTACCAGTGACCACCAATACCCCAGCAATCACCACCGGCGGCGAGGCTTTGGACCCAGGACCGTGTGCCCGAAGGCACGAAAAAGCCGGTGGCCTTCGCTCAAGAGCGAAAACCACCGGCCGAATCAGAGGCGCCCGCTAAGGGACGCCAGACGTCCTAGGACAGGACGGATTCAAATTCCTTTTCGAAGAACTGCTTCGGCTTGGCGCCGATCACCGTGCTCTTCACTTCTCCCCCACTGAAGAGGTAAACCGCCGGAATAGACGTGATGCCGTATTCAGCGGCGATGGCTGGGTTGTCGTCGACATTCAGTTTGACGACATCGACCTTGTCTCCGTACTGGACAGAGATCTCGTCGAGGATGGGACCCAGCTTGCGGCACGGGCCGCACCACTCTGCCCAGAAGTCCACAATGACCGGCTTTTCAGCGGCCAGGACGTCGGTGCTGAAACTGGCGTCGGTAACGTTTTTAGCGTTGCTCATAATTCTTTCCCTTCGAATGGATGGCTGCTGTGCCGATTAGGCGTGCAGGTCTGCAAGATAGTGCTCGACGTCCAGGGCCGCGACACAACCGGAACCAGCGGCTGTGATGGCCTGCCGGTAAGTGGGGTCCACTACGTCGCCGGCGGCGAAGACGCCCTTGATGCTGGTCTTGGAGCTGCGGCCGTCGACGGCGATGGTGCCTTCAGGAGCGAGCTCCAGCTTTCCCTTGACGAGCTCCGTGCGGGGATCGTTGCCGATGGCCACGAAAACGCCTGTGACGGCGAGTTCGGACTCGGTGCCGTCGACGAGGTTCTTCAGCTTCAAGCCGGTCACCTTGTCCCCACCGATGACGTCCTCGACGGCGGTGTTCCACACGAAGTTGATCTTCTCGTGGGCCTGGGCGCGGTCACCCATGATCTTGGAAGCCTTGAGGGTGTCGCGGCGGTGCACCACCGTGACGGACTTGGCGAACTTGGTGAGGAAGAGCGCTTCCTCCATGGCAGAGTCGCCACCGCCGATCACTGCGATGTCCTGGTCCTTGAAGAAGAAACCGTCACAGGTTGCACACCAGCTCACGCCGTGCCCGGAAAGACGCTTTTCATTCTCGAGGCCGAGCTCACGGTATGCGGAACCCGTGGAGAGGATGATGGCACGTGCCTTGAAGGTCTCCCCCGTGGCGATGGTCACGGACTTGATGTCGCCGTCGAGGTCCAGTTCGGTGACGTCCTCGAACTGGATTTCAGTCCCAAAGCGTGCCGCCTGCTTTTCGAAGCTCTCCATGAGATCAGGTCCCATGACGCCCTCGGGGAAACCGGGGTAGTTCTCGACGTCTGTTGTGTTCATCAGTTCGCCACCTGCAGTCACGGAACCGGCGATGAGCAGCGGGTTCATGTTGGCGCGTGCCGTGTAGACGGCCGCCGTGTAACCGGCAGGCCCTGAGCCTACGATGATGACATCACGTACGTTGGACGCGGTGTTTTCTGCGTTGCTCACTGGTGGGTGAACCTCTTCCTTAGTCGATGCACCGGATCCTTGCGGCCGGCCACATGGCACAACCCTATGTCGGCGCGGAATATTCCGATGTTCCCGGGGACCCTAATATCCGCCACCATTCAGGGTACCTTCCGGGAGCACAAGGCATCGAAGGAGCAAGACTCCGTTACCGGAGTTGACGGCCGCCCGGGACGCACGCGCCCCAAGCTCCCAGCGGAAGCAAACGCCAGAGCGGTGACAAGCGGCCGAAGGGTCTTCCCGCCGTCGGCTACTGGACCTTGATCTCCGCAAGGCGCAGGCCGAAACCGTAGCGCGTCTTCGGCGCGGTCAGCTTGGGCAGGGACTTAATGGAGATGATGACGTATTGGGCCGTTACAGGGGAACTGAGCGGCATGGTGAGCTCCGGTGAGGTGAAGCTGTTGGTGCCAACCAATTTGGCGCCGTCCATAGCCGGACGATCGTTGGTATAAACGTTGATGTTTCCACCGGAAGCGCCCAACTGGCTCAATGTGACGGATGTCACTTGCGAGGGTGCCTTGAGCTTGACGAGCAGCGAAACTCCATCAGGAGCGAGTCCACCCCAGTCCGCAGTGGCGAACTCCATGTCCGACCAGTAACTCGCGGCATTGCCGTCGTAAGCCTTGACCAGGTCTTTGTCGTAGGTCGCAGCGAACTCGAAATCGCCCATGCGAGTGACTCCATCAATGGCCGGAGGCGCTGCGACCGGAGGTGCTGATGCGCTGCTGCTCGGCTGGCCGGTCACCGTTTGGGACGCTGTGGAGGATTGCTTGGCAGCAGGCGGCCCGCCGGGGATCAGGTTGCCGAGGTTGGTGACTGCCAGGATCAAACCCACGATCAAGACGGCGGCAAGGACCCCGCCCACGAGCCAACGGAAGGAACGGGGCTCGCGTACTGGTTCCTCGTCGTAGTATTCGTCCTCGTCGAGCGGCTCTGCCTGCTCACGCGCAGTCGACGGGAAGCTCGATGCTCCTCGGCTGTATCCCCCGGTAGCGGCAGCCGCTTCGCGGGAAGCGCCTGCGCCGCGGGAGCGGGCGTCGTCGTTAACGAAGCCGTAGTCGTCTTCGGACCAGAGGGAGACCTTGGATTCCTGGGCCGGGTTCGCTGAGGTAGGCGCCGGAGGGGAGGACGCTTGAACAGCCTGCGTGGCAGGGGGCGCCTGGATTTGCTGGGGAGCGGTCCGGTTAGACTCATCGGCCCGGTTCGATGGGGCGGCAGCCGAAGCGGATCCGGGCCCCCCGGAAGGTGCGGCTTCGACGTCGTCGCTGTTTGACTTGCCGGTGCCCTTAACGGCGGCCGCGGCCGCAGCGGCAGCCGCCCCTGCTCCGGCTGCCGCAGCGGCGATCCGGGAACCGATGCCTCCCGGGGCCGACGCCGGCCGGCTGGCGGGCATGGGAGGAACCACCGGGCGGCGCGGGTCCGCGGGTGACGCGGCGCCTGGTAGTGGTTCGCCGGCCGGATTCGGCTCGACCTCGTCGTAACTGATGTACTCGGCGTCGTGCTCTTCGTCGTCGTACAGTCCGTCGTAGGTCTCGGGCTCGTGGGACCGGGCCTGGCCGAAGATCTCGCTGCCGAGGGTGTCCGTGAAGAACGGTTCGACGTAAGGCGGGTTGGTAGCCACCACGAGGTCCAGCAGGTCAGGAGCGCTGCTGTGGTTGGTGATGAGGTACGTGGTGCTGTCGCTGACGCCGAGATCGAGGATCTGGACATGCCCGGGCCGTTCGCCAGTGGCTACCTCGCGGGCGCTCTTGGCAACCTGATCGGCGTTTCCGGGGCCCGCCACGAGGATGCTGACGGGTCTGTTGAGGACCTGGTCCACGCCGTCGAGCACCAGATCTTGGTCGTGCGAAGTCAAGACGGTGGCTGTGACTTTGTAGCGGCCGCCAAGCACTGATCCGACATCGATCGGGTGGGACACGGGTTCCTCCTATGACTGTCCGGAAGCTGCGGGTCCTGAATACGGGATCCGGCCAGCCGGGTGACCCGTGGTCTGCAACTACCTGTATTAGTTTCTGATCCTAGCTGATTGGGCCGTTCTGGCTCCCGGTTTGCGAGGATGCGTCACCTTTTGCGGCGGGGTCCACCGCGGAAATAGGGGTTGTTTCCCAGCGTCCCCTGATAGGTGCGGCGGCCGGGCAACGGGATGCCTGGGCGGCCTGCGGCCCCCTGCGCGGTGCTGGGGATGTCTTCATCGGGCAGGTATGCCTTCTCGACGTCGGACCAAGCGTCCACCTTATCTTTCCCTTCGGCAGTAGCTCCATCGCGGACGTCATCCCACCCGTCCTTGGAAGGGATTGTCTGCAAGGCGGGTCCGGCGCGGAAGGATGCGGCGTCGAACTCGCCCGAGATGCGCGGAATGAGCCCGGTGTCGTCCGAAACTGTGGCGCGGACCGCCGTCGTGGGCTGCTTTCCGCCCGCGGACGGTGCCTTGGCGACCGGAACTCCCCGGCCGAGCCGGCCGAGCACCGGGCGGAGCAAATCGCGCAGCTCACTGACGTGGAAGACGCGCAGGAGGAACAGATACGCAACGAGCATGACGGGGCCGACGACGACCACCGTCACCAAAGCGGCGAGCCTGCTGCTCCAGGCGAAGCCGTCAGCGTGATAGCTGCCCAGGAGCCATAGGGCCAAGGCGCCGGCGATCGCCGATCCCAGAGCGGCGTAGCCCATGCGAATGTACGAGTTTGCGATCCGGGGGCCGTCCACGTGGCCGAGGAGGCGACGCAGGAACCAGACGCTGATGACCACGGAAAGGATATTGCCGAGCGTATACAGGACGGCGATCGCGAAGATGATCCGGCCCACCGGCAGGAATTGGATGATGAACGCGCCCACAACGTTGAGCAGGGCCAGCATGAGCTGGATGTAGAAGGGCGTCCGGGCGTCTTCGTTGGCGTAGAAGACCCGGGACATCATGAAGTTGGCGCTCATGAACGGCGTGCTCAGCGCGAGGATCGTCAGCGTCTGGGCGAGCATGACGCCGTCCTGGGGGTTCCCGCCGGAGAAGAACATGCCCAGCGGTCCGGCGAGGGCGAACAGGGCCAGTGCCCCGAAGACAGTGGCGACGGCCATGGTCCGCAGCCCGTGCGAAAGTGCTTCGCGGAGCTCGGCTTTGTTGCCTGCCTGGGAGGCGTGGGCCATCCGGTTGAACAGCACCGTGGCGAGCGACAACGCGATGATCGAGTGCGGGAGCAAGTACAGCTGGCTGGCGACTTCCAGGACCGCGTTACCGGGGAGGGTGGCGGCAGCAGGGTCCCCTTCGTGCGCCAGGCGGAGCCGCTCGGAGCCGGGAATCGTGGCAATCCTCATGACGTAAAGGAAAGCGAGCTGCCCGACGGCGGCGGTCAGGAGCGTCCAGACGCTCAGTTTTGCTGCCTGGCCCAGTCCCACGCCCCGCCAGCCGAAACGCGGCCGGAGCCCGAGCCTCAGGCGGATCACCGGGACGAGGAGTATGGCGGTCTGCGCGATCACGCCGACGGTCGAGAATCCCGCGATCAGGAAGGTCTGGAAAGGTCCCCAATTGTCCAAAGTGTGGGGGTTGGTGATGTTGGCGCCGAGGATCCAGATGAACATGCCCAGTCCAGCGATGGCCACCACATTGTTCAGGATCGGCGCCCACATGGCGGGCCCGAAGGCGCCGTTGGCGTTGAGGACCTGGGTCAGGAGCGCATACAAACCGTAGAAGAAGATCTGCGGCAGGCAATAGAACGCGAAGGTTACGGCCAGCGATTTCTGCTGGGGTGAATAGCCCTGGGTCGTGAGGTCGATAACGATCGGCGCGGCCAGTGTGACCAGCGCCGTCAGCGCCAAGAGAACCAGCACCGCCAGCGTCAGGAGCCGGCTGATGTAGTCCGCGCCGCGGTCCGGGCCCTTGCTGGCTTTGATGATTTGCGGGACAAGCACGGCGTTGAACACACCGCCCGCCACCAGGAGGAAGATCAGGTTGGGCAGGTTGTTGGCGTTGATGAACGTGTCGTTAACCGTCGATCCCAGGCCCAGCGCGGCGCCAAGCATCCAGGTTTTGGCGAAGCCGAGGAACCGTGAAACGAGCGTCCCTGCGGCCATGACGGCGCTGGAACGGGTTTCTCCGGACTGGGTTGACTGGGTTGTTTTGGCGGCAGACATTGTCATTATCGTCCCATGAGCCGGGCTGCCTGATGCGTCAAGACCATATAAAAGGCCGCGTTAGAGGTGTTCGGGCAGGACTTCCCGGGCAAGATCGGCGATGCGCCGCTCATTGGGAAAGGACAACTTGCGGGCCAATTCCTGGAGCGGAACCCAAGCGGCATCGATGGCCTCTTGGTCGGGATCGTTCTCGATGGTCAGCTCTCCGCCCGTCGCACGCAGGAGGAAATGGTGCACCGTTTTGTGCACGCGGTGCCCGCTTACGGTGAACCAGTAGTCGATGCTGCCGAGCGGAGCGAGGACGTTGCCTTCGATCCCGGTCTCCTCCGCAATCTCGCGCACGGCTGCTTCTTCGTTGTTTTCCTTGCCCTCCGGGTGCCCCTTCGGCAGGCACCACTCGAGCCGGCCACCCCTATTAAGGCGGGCGATGATCGCAACCCTCAGTTCGCCGTCGGACGTGTCCACTACGACGCCGCCGGCGGAGACTTCTTCCACGGTCGGAAGGGCGGCCTGTGCCGGGTGCGGAGCGGGCGCGACGTGGGCACCAATTGCCGACGGCAATGGTGCGTTCGTCCTCCTGCCAGGAGCACTCGGGATCGGGTTGGCCATGAAGTCCACTCTAACGACTCTTGCCCGTTGGTGATGACCGGGACATGGACTCAGGGTGACGTGCGGATGGCGTTCGGCCGTGATCCCGGTGCAGTCGCCATGCAATCGCAGCGCAATGACAAGGATCCGGTGGGATGGCGCAGCGAAATCTGACAAGCTTAAGGAACTATGGCGCAAGTATTGGACAGTTCTTCAGTTAATTTCCAGATGGATCCAGTGGTCCTGGACCTCGGCCAGCGGTTTGTGGACGCTGGCTTCGAACTGTCGCTGGTTGGCGGGCCCGTGCGTGACCTCTTCCTGGGCCGTGTTTCGCCGGACCTGGATTTCACCACCGACGCCACGCCGGACCAGACCCTTTCCATCATCAAGAGGTGGGCCGACAATTTCTGGGAGATCGGCCGCGCTTTTGGAACGATCGGGATGAAGAAGTCCGGCTTCCAGATCGAGATCACCACCTACCGCGCCGAGGCCTACGACGCCGATTCCCGCAAGCCCGCGGTGGCCTTCGGCTCCTCGCTCCTGGACGACCTCCTACGCCGCGACTTCACCATCAACGCCATGGCGCTCCGGCTGCCCTCCTTGGAACTCGTGGATCCATTCGGCGGGGTCCGCGACCTCCACGCCTCGGTGCTTGCTACCCCTGGCTCTCCCGAATCGTCATTCTCCGACGATCCCCTGCGCATGATGCGTGCTGCCCGCTTTGCCGCGCAGCTCGGCGTCGCAGTGCACGACGACGTCCGCCTCGCCATGTCCGGCATGGCCGAGCGGATCAAGATCATTTCCGCCGAACGCGTGCGCGAGGAACTCGTCAAGCTCGTCAACGGTGCGCACCCGCGTGCGGGCATAGACCTCCTCGTGGAGACCGGACTGGCCGAATTCGTCCTCCCCGAGGTTTCCGCGCTGCGCCTTGAAGCCGATGAGCATCACCGCCACAAGGATGTCTACCAACACTCCCTGCAGGTCCTGGAGCAAGCCGCGTCGCTCGAGACGGGCCCGGACGGCCCGGCGCCTGGTCCGGACTTTGTGTTGCGCTTCGCCGCGTTGATGCACGACGTCGGCAAGCCGGCGACGCGCCGTTTCGAACCGGGCGGCGCGGTGAGCTTCCGCCACCACGACATGGTGGGCTCCAAGCTGACCGCAAAACGCATGAAGGCCCTGCGCTTCGACAATGACACCATCAAGGCCGTGGCCCGGCTTGTGGAGCTTCACATGCGTTTCTACGGCTACGGAGACGCGGGCTGGACCGATTCCGCGGTCCGCCGTTACGTCGCCGACGCCGGCCCCTTGTTGGAGCGCCTGCACCGACTCACCCGGTCCGACGTCACCACGCGTAACCAGCGCAAGGCGGAGCGGCTCTCTTTTGCCTACGATGACCTTGAGCAACGGATTGAGGTCCTGGCCGAACAGGAATCGCTCAATGCCATCCGGCCTGACTTGGACGGAGCGCAGATCATGGCTTTGCTGGGACTCAAACCCGGGCCCGTGGTTGGCCGCGCCTACAAGTTCCTGCTGGAGGAGCGCATGGAAAACGGTCCGCTGTCCCAGGAGGAGGCCGAGTCCAAGCTCCTGGCGTGGTGGGCCGGGCAACCCGAGTCCGCCGTCGAACTTTCATCGGAACCAGCCGTCGATGCCAAAGCAGGCACCGCCGAACCAGAGGAGTCCTAAGTGAACCCTGCAGCCAAGCCTTCCCGGCCACAGCTCTGGATCATGCGTCACGGCGAGACCGAATGGTCCAAGAGTGGCCAATACACCGGTTTGACGGACCTTCCCTTGACGGTGGAAGGCGAACAGCAGGCGGTGGAAGCCCGCAAGATCCTGGAAGGCATCGACTTCGACCTGGTCCTGACATCGCCGCTGCGCCGAGCCCGGCGTACCGCGGAGTTGGCGGGCTTCCCCGACGCCGTTCATGAACCGCTCGCTGTGGAGTGGAACTACGGCGACTACGAAGGCATCAGCTCGGACCTCATCCGCAAAGACAACCCTGACTACCTCATCTGGTTCGACGGCGTTCCCAACGGCGAGACTCTCGACTCCGTGGCAGCCCGTGCCGACAAGATCATTGCCCGCGTCCTCGAGTCCGGAATGGACAACGTCCTGATTGTGGCCCACGGCCATTTCTCCCGCATCCTCACGGCCCGCTGGCTTGAATTGGATGCCCGGGAAGGACGCCATTTTGTCCTGGGAACAGCCAAAGTTTGTACCTTGGGATGGGACAAGCGGACGCCTGCCATTCTTCGCTGGGGACTGTAGGAAGAATTAATTTCTAAATTCTTTGTAATTGGCTGGTCAACAGTGCGATTCATGGTGTAACTTTATTTTTGATCCCAGAGCGATTCGCCGGGATTGAGGCGTGCACTATCCAGTCAGTCAACTGCGGTAGTGCCAAAGCAGAAAAGGAGGTTGGGAAAATGATTACTTTGACTAGCGGATGGAAGATGACCGTTGCTGGCACCCCGGCCTTTGCTGCTCGACGCCGTTTTGCGGCCTAACTCCCCCTGATGTACTTCCTCCCCTGATTCCTCGGGGCGGTTCACAGTGCAACAGGCTTCGAGTCGGGCCTGCCATGAGCGGTATCACGCGATCGACGTGGTGCGCAGTTTCCTCATAGTTCGGAACCAGCTTCTTGTTGGGGACGGCTGCCCCCTGGATACCAGGTACCGGAACTCCACGCTTCGGTACTGTTTACGGTCATTCGATAGATCCGCTTAATCCACCCACCATCGCCGGCATTCACATGCCTAATTCCGCCTTTGTTTTCTTCGAATTCAGGGGGGCTTAATTGTCATGCCCGAATTCCGGCAATTCTCTTCACTACGAAAGGAGGTGAACCTTGGCCAAGCGCCTCAAGGACCTGATGGTCTTCAACGGCAAGCCCGTCGTCAAAGACAAGACCCTCTTCAACGGACAACTGCTGGATCAACGCCGCGAAGATGTCTACGTCGTCCTGCACCAAATGGGCATCATCCGCTAAGTGTCCCCCCACCATTGCACTTCAGGAGGGACTGATGGCACACATCGGACCGTTCGCCTCGGAAGCCCACGCGGCTATGCGTGGGCTTCCGCCTTTTAATGGCCCGAGTTGGGAAGGGCTGTCCTCGGCCGGATCCCGTCCCCCGCGCCTGCGCTAAGCTCGATTCCATGCAGGAGACGAAGCCGCACAGCCAGGAAAAACGTGCTCGCTTTGTGGTTCCCAGCCGTAGTGATTCCTTGCTCAGGAGCTTCACCGAGTTGATCGGAGGACCCCTCGGGCAGCGGTCCTCGCCTGGAGCGGTCTCCCCGGGATTCTTCACGGTTGAACGGGTCCTGATTATCCTCACGATCGTTGCGGCACTCCTGTCGATACTGATCAAGGGCTATTGCCGCGTTAACGGCTGGCACACTCCGCAGCAGTTCTACGCCACCTGCTACTCGGATTTCCCCGAACTTTTCAGCAGCCGGGGCCTTGCAGATGGCGTGTTTCCGCTCTTCGACCAGAAGGCCCTCTTCGAATATCCCGTGATCACCGGGCTGATAGCGGGTATCACTGCATGGCTCGTGCCAGGGCGCGGTGCCAGCCCGGACCGGATCCTTGGCTATTTCGATGTGAATGCCACGCTGATTGCGGCCATGTGGATCGTGGTTGTCCTGGCCACCGCACGCATCAACCGGCGCCGGCCGTGGGACGCGGCCATGGTGGCCCTGGCGCCCGGGATTGTGCTGGCCGGAGTCATCAATTGGGACATGTGGGCGGTGGCCATGCTTGCGGTGGGGATGTACTTTTTCGCTAAGGAACGTCCCGTCCTGGCCGGTCTGTTCATCGGTTTGGGGACGGCAACCAAGCTCTATCCGCTGCTCATACTGGGCGCAGTTCTTCTGCTCGCGCTACGCACCGGCCGGCTGCGGGTCCTGTTTGTGACCACCCTGGCCGCGACGGTGGCTTGGTTGGCAGTCAATGTGCCGGTCGCAGCGGTCAATCCGGCCGGCTGGCGCTACTTTTTCGACTACACCCGCGATCGCCCCGCGGGTTACAGCTCGCCCTGGTTCGCCTACAACCTCGTTGCGGAGCGACTTCAACTGGTGCAGCTTGGCCCGGAAGCCATCAATGCCCTGGCGATGGACATGTTCCTCATTGCCTGCGTTTTGATTGCTGGATTGGCGCTGACAGCGCCACGGCGCCCGCGGCTAGCCCAGTTGACGTTCCTGATAGTGGCGGCCTTCATCCTGAGCAATAAGGTCTATTCGCCGCAATATGTGCTCTGGCTAGTGCCATTGCTGGCTTTGGCGAGACCCAACTGGCGCGATTTCCTGCTCTGGCAGGCCGCCGAGGCGTTGCATTGGACCGCCACATGGATGTATCTGGGCCAGACGAGCAGCGGCGGGGCCGCGCAGAACAATATCGATATGCCGTATTACGTCATGGCCGTGATGCTACACATGGCCGCGACGGCATATTTGATGCTGCGGGTTGCGTGGGACATCTGGGAACCCCATCTGGATCCCCTCCGAGTCCAGGGGGTGGATGATCCTCACGGTGGTGTGTTCAACGGGGCCCAGGATTGGTTCCGGATAGACCTCAAGAGTCCGGCGGCATCAGTGCTGCCTTGGCGGAGGGCGACTGTGCTCTCGGGTGCGTCCCGGGCGACTGACCACGCCGCGCCGCCCGGGCACGACTCAGTGCCGTCTACGCACGGCGAGGCCGAACGCGATGGCTGAGGTCGCCGTCGTCGGCTCCGGACCGAACGGCTTGGCCGCAGCGGTAGTCATGGCCCGCGCGGGACTGGCTGTACGGGTCTACGAGGCCGCCGAGACGATCGGTGGGGGCACGCGGACGGCAGAACTGCTGGAACCGGGGCACGTCCACGACGTCTGTTCCGCGGTCCATCCGATGGCGCTGGCTTCGCGTTTCTTCCGGGAATTCGAACTCGAGCGGCGCGTGGAGCTGCGTTTGCCTGAGGTCCAATACGGAACTCCGCTCGACGGCGGCAGGGCAGCCCTCGCGTATCGCTCACTGGAGCGGACCGCTTCTGAACTCGGGGCCGACGGAGCTGCGTTTACGCACCTGTTGGGACCGCTGGTGGAGCGGCTCGGCGGGGTGCTGGACGTGACGCAGAACCAATTGCTGCGGATGCCTGCCGATCCGGTGGCGGCGTTGCGACTCGGCCTTGCAACCTTGGAGCAGGGTTCGCCGTGGTGGAACCGGCGCTTCGCCGGGGATGCGGCTCCCGCACTCCTGACCGGGGTCGCGGCGCACGCCGTCGCTCCCCTGCCTTCGCTCGCTGCCGCGGGGGCGGGACTCCTTCTGGGTGGGTTGGCTCATGCCGGCGGGTGGCCCATTCCCGTTGGTGGCTCCGTTGCTATTGCGGAGGCCATGGTCCGGGACATCGAGGCCCACGGCGGAGTGATTGAAACCGGGGTGCAAATAGACGCACTGCAAGAGTTGCGTCCCGCGAAGGCGATCCTGCTGGACGTTGCGCCCCCAGGACTGCTGCGCATGGCGGGTGCGGCGCTTCCCGATCGCTACCGGCGGTCGCTTGAAACATTCCGTTTCGGGAATGCAGCGTGCAAGGTCGATTTCATCCTGTCCGGGCCGGTGCCTTGGGCAGCTCCGGGGCTGGCAGCCGCCGGGACAGTGCACGTGGGTGGCACGCGCGCCGCTATGGCCGAGGCCGAGAACTTGGTAGCGGCCGGCCGACATCCCAAGAAGCCCTACGTCTTGGTGGCCCAGCCCTCCATCGTGGATCCCGGGCGGGCCCCCGCTGGGCGGCACATTCTCTGGTCCTACTGCCACGTACCCAAGGGTTCGACCACGGACATGGCCGAGGCGGTCATGTCCCGGATCGAGGAATTCGCGCCGGGCTTCCGCGACGTGGTGGTTGGCTGGAAGACGACGACGGCGGCAGGCTTGGCCGGCTACAACGCGAACTATCTAGGCGGCGATTTCAGCGCGGGCGTTATGGACATTCGAGGGCTCGTGCAGCGTCCCGTGCTCTCTCCGGTACCGTGGCGGACCCCTTTGCCGGGGGTGTATTTGTGCTCCTCGTCCACGCCCCCAGGACCCGGAGTAACAGGAATGCCCGGGTATCACGCTGCCAAATATGCCTTGAAGGACATGTTTGGACTGCAGGTACCCGGGCTGGGTTTGGGCGCGTAACCCCTCGACGCTCGCTCACGTATCTGCCCTTTTTCCTCGACGCTCGCTCACCTATGCCGTCGAAATTCGAAACGCTCGCTCACCTATGAGGCCGACCGGCGGATCGCTCCTGCAGATGATCTGCAGGAGCGATCGGTGCTTTTCCCTCAAATGTGAGCGAGCGTTGGCAAATGGGCCGTTATACGTGAGCGAGCGTTGGGTTAGTTGGCTGCCGTGAAGCGGGCCCGGCGGTGGGCAGGAGTTTCGATTTCGTCCAGCATGGCTACGGCGTAGTCCTGGGTGGAGATGGTGTTGCCTGCTGGGGAATCCTTGGCAGTGGAGTACTTTCCCGTGCGCTCACCTGGCTGGATGACAGGCGCGGGTGCGAGCACTGTCCAGTCCAGGCTCTCTGGAGCTTCCTTGACGGCGGCGAATGCTGCGGCCGCCGTGGTTGCTTCGGCCTTATAGGCCTCAGGGAAGTCGGGCGAATCGAGGAGGCGAACGCCGTCGATCTCCAGCGTGCCTGCTCCGCCCACGATCATGAGGCGGGTGCCTTCTGCGTTGCTGTAGGCGGTGTCCATTGCCGCAAGCCACTCTCCGTGGTCGCCGCCGGTGCGGCTCGGCCCGGTGGCGAGGATGACGGCGTCGTGCTCTTTGGCGATCTCCGCGAAACTCTGGCCATCAGCGAGATCGGCAGCGAGGGCCTTCGCTCCGGCAACCTCCGAGCCCTTGCGGGAGATAGCGGTGACTTCGTGGCCGCGGGTGAGCGATTCGTTGACGATCTGGCTTCCGACCATGCCTGTTGCGCCGTAGACTGCGATTTTCATGACTCTCCTTGGGTTGCTATCCTTGCAATATCAAAACAGTATCTAATTGATACTGATAGCTTCAAAGGAACTTAGTTACCTCATGGATACCAATGACCTATCGGCAAACGTCCTCGACCCTGATTGCCCGTCCCGGGTGATCTTTCAGCGCATCGGTGACAAATGGGCTTCGTTGGTAGTCCAGGTCCTCGCGGACGGTCCCATCCGTTTCTCCGAGCTTCGTAAGATGGTCCACGTCGTGACGCCCAAGGTGCTCACCCAGACCCTTCGAACCCTTGAGCGCGACGGTCTCATCACCCGGACCGTCCACGCTCAGGTGCCTCCGCGCGTCGACTACGAACTGACCGAGCTTGGAGCTTCCCTGCTGGAGCCTTTGACCCTGCTGCGTCTCTGGGCGGAGGACCATGTGCCCAGCATTCTCAAGGCCCGCGATGCCTATGACGATGCCCAGGACGAGGCTGTCATCGGGGGCTGACCGTTCGCGCTTTCGCCCAACTGACTCGCATTTGTTGTCGTTTTGAGGGCTCAGAACGACAACAAATGCGAGTCAGTTGGGTGTCCCGACGGGGACGCGCGCACCGAGGCGCCCGTCCCTCATGGTCGCGACCGAATCGGTGAGCGGCAGGAACTCGGTGTCGTGCGTGACCATGACGGTCGCCGTCGCGAACTCGTCCGTGACCTGGCGCAGCAGCCGCACGATCGATTCACTACGCTCGTGATCCAAGGCCGCGGTCGGCTCGTCGACGAGCAGCACCTTGGGTTGGCCCATGAGCGCCCTCGCGATATTCACGCGCTGCCGCTGGCCTCCCGAGAGCTGGTGCGGCCGCTTAGCGAGAGAAGGCCCGAGCCCGACGACGTCGAGCAGTTCCGTAGCGCGCTTGCGGGCCGCTTTGGCCGGCTTCCCCCGGAAATGGTCGCCGAGGATCAACTGCTCGACGGCGGTCAGCGAAGGCAGGAGGTTGGGTTGCTGGAAGATGATGCGCACCTTTTCCCGGCGCAGGGCAGTGAGTTCGGTGTCCTTGAGTTCCGTGGCAACCGTGCCGTCGACGATAACGAGCCCGGAACCCGGCCGGACCAAAGTTGCCGCCACCGCGAGAAGCGAGGACTTCCCGGAGCCGGACGGGCCCACGAGGGAAAAGAATTCGCCGGCGTCCACGCTGAGATCCACGGCATCCAGGGCCTTGAGGGTGGAATCGCCGTCCGGATACTCCAAGGTGACGTTGACGAGGTTGAGTACGGGGTTCATTGATATGCCTTTCGTGGAATATTAAGTTTCGGGGCTGGCCTAGTTGCCGCCGAGGGCAATAAGCGGATCCACTCTGGTGATGCTGCGTACTGCCAGCGCCGCACCGCCAAGCCCAAGGAGCACGATCCCGGCGATCGGGACGAGGGTAGTTATCGGGTTCACGAGGAACGGGGCCGCCTTGGCAGCAAAGAAGCCGCCCAGAACGCCAAGGCCGCCACCCAGTCCCGCGCCGGCGAGCAAGACGATTCCTGCTTGGACCAGCGCGTCCCGCACCACGTAGCCGGACGAGGCGCCCATGGCCTTGAGCACCGCGATGTCGCGCGTGCGCTGGACAGTCCAGACGGTCAGGAATGCAACGATGACAAGCGCGGAGATGCCATAGAGGAAGGCCTGCATGAGCATGAGGGAGCCGTTTTCGCTCTTGTAGGAGCCGAGGGCCTGGAACGAGCCGCTCGGGGTGGCGCTGACAGTGCCTGCCACCGCATTGGCGGCGTCAAGATCCACGGTGGCTCCGGCGTCGTACTCCAGGGCAAGAACTGTCCCAATCGATTCCCCGGCAGGAATATGTGCGAGCTTCTGCCACGTAGCCCGGGAGGTCCAGACGACTCCGGTGTGTGAATACCACTCGTCCTGGGTGATGACGGAAACCGTCAGACCCGTACCGCCTACCGTCACCCTGCTCCCGGTACTCAGCAAGAGTTCCTTCGCCAAGGACTCCCCGACCACCACCTCGCCTTCCTTCACCGCCACAGGTGAGATGTCGCCGTCGGCCCCGAAGACCGCCACGTTCGCAGTGCCGGCAGCATTATTGGCGGAATCGAGGGACTGGAACCGCGTCTGGCTAATACCAATGGCTTCGGCAGAGGCAACACCCGGCCGGTTCCGCCAAGCTTCGAGCTGCTTGTTGGAGACCTCCGATTCCGTATAGGAGGCCTTGGCCTCGGCTCCAGCCGGCGCGCCGAAGGCAATTTGCTGCACAGGAAGGGCCGCGATGGCCGACGTCGACTGGTTGCCAAGGCCCGCTGTAAGCCCGGAGAGCATGACGAGGAGGAGTGTGATGAGGGCGACGACACTTCCCATGAGGGCGAAGCGGCCCTTGGCGAAGCGGATGTCGCGTATGGCGAGAAACATGGAATTCCTTTGGGTCGGAGGCGATCTTCTGGTCCTGTTTCAACTCTCCGGGCAGGGGGCGCGTGAAACATCGGGAAGTGGATGGACTCCTCCGGTCGCCTTGATTGACCCGCGGATCAACCATTCGGTTGATTGGGCCCGCATACCGCCGAATCGGGGTAAAAGTGTCGGCGGGCGAGGCTACGCTGGAAGGCATGCAGGGAGACGATTCGCCCCAACCCACGGCGCAGCCGCAGCCAGCGCCACATCAGCAGCCAAGTGGCTCGGCCATGATTTTGCGCGTCCTGCGCGTCAGCCTGCACGTTGGTTTTGCGGTGCTTCTCTTCGTGGCAGTCGTCAGGCTTGCGATCGCGGGCCTTTCGCCCTTCGCCACTTGGGCAGGCCTCGGCCTTGCCCTGCTGCTGGCTGCCGTCTACCTCTTGGGGACGGTCCTTGAAAAGAGGCACGCCGGCCATCCTGAGCGCTTCGATCCGAAGCCTTACGCGCGGTGGTGGCTCGCCGTCGTTGGTTTCCTGTGGCTGCTGCTCATGCTCATCAGTCCGGATTTCGCTTGGATAGCTTTCCCGTTGTTCTTCCTGCAACTGCATATCCTGCCGCGGCGCATCGCCCTCCCCGCGATTGCTGTCAGCACCGCACTCCTGATCGCGGCGATGTGGTTCCACAACCGTGGTGCCGGGGCGGATGCCCTGCAACTTGCCATGGTCCTCGGGCCTCTTTTCGGGGCCGCCTTCGCGGTTGTCACCGGCCTGGCGTATCGGGCGCTGTACGTCGAGGCGGAGAACCAGCGACTCGCCGCTGAGGAATTGCGCCGGACCCGGGCCGAGCTGGCACAAAGCCAGCACGACGCCGGTGCGCTGGCCGAGCGCGAAAGGCTCGCACGTGAAATACACGACACCTTGGCACAGGGATTCTCGAGCATCGTCTTGATGGGGCGCTCGGCGGAGAAAGCCCTCGACGCCGGTGACAACGCCGCGGCCCGCGATCGGCTCAGGACTGTCCGCGAGACAGCGGCCAGCAACCTGGCGGAAGCCCGCAATTTTGTCCGGGGACTGGGGTCCCCGGAGCTGGTCGAGTCCTCGCTCGCAGACACGCTGCGGCGCCTCTGCACCAAGACCGAGGCCGAGGCGGCCGCACGCGGAGCTACGTTGCGCTGCCGTTTCGAGCTCCAGGGCACGCCAGTGGCGCTGCCCAACCCTTACCAGACCACCTTGTTGCGCGCGGCTCAGTCTTCCCTGGCGAACGTGTGGGCGCATGCCCAGGCGAGGACCGCCGTCGTCACCCTGTCCTTCCTGGATGCCGAGGTAACCATGGACGTGTTCGACGACGGTGCGGGCTTCGATCCCGCAGCGGCCGCTGCCGCGGCAACCCGTGGCGACGGAACCGGCGTCGGGCTCAAAAGCCTGCGCGAGCGGCTAGCGGCCCTGAATGGAACGCTCGACGTCGAGTCGGCTCCCGGCGAGGGGACCGTGGTGGCAATCCGGCTGCCGCTGGGCACTAGCAACGCAGCCCTTGAGGCGTCCCCATGACCAACAACATCAGGGTTTTGCTGGTTGACGATCATCCCGTGGTGCGGGCGGGGCTCCGGGCCATGCTTGCCGACTTCGAAGGAGTCCAGGTCGTGGCGGAAGCGGCCGACGGCGGAGCCGCATTGGCGGAACTCTCGAAGCTCCACGCCCTCGGCGAACCGGTGGACGTAGTCCTCATGGACTTGCAAATGGGCTCGGGGATGGACGGCGTCACCGCCACCGGCAAGATCAAAGCCGGTGAGGCGGGCACTCCCCCGCCGCCGGTCCTGATCCTGACCACATATGACAACGACGCCGACATCCTCGCCGCAGTGGAAGCCGGAGCGAGCGGATACATGCTCAAAGACGCTCCACCTGAGCAAATCCGGCAGGCCGTGGTGGCTGCGGCCGCGGGTCAGACGGCCCTTGCGCCCGAGGTTGCCGCGCGGCTCATGGGCAGGATCCGCAATCCGGTGCACGCCCTGAGCGCGCGTGAAGTCCAACTCGTGGAACTCCTCGCCACCGGAATGAGCAACCGTGCGATGGCGAAGCAACTCTTCATTTCCGAGGCCACGGTCAAGACCCATTTGGTGCACATTTACGGCAAGCTGGGTGTCGACAACCGGACCGCGGCCATCGCGGCGGCAACCCAGCGCAGGATCATCCGGAGTCAGTAGGGTTGGCGCGCAGCCTGGGTGCCTGTCGGGCCCAACTGACTAGCGGCAAGTGTCGTTTTGGGGCCCGAAAACGACACTTACTGCGAGTTAGCTGGGCGAGGCCTGGTTCTTGAGCGCCTCAACCATCACAAAAGCGCAACGTGCTGTGATTTGTATCATTCCTGTCGGCCCGAGAAGGCATAATGGCGCAAATGGGGAAAACCAAGAATCTTGTCCTGGGGCTTGCCGCCCTGATGATCGCCGGCTCGCTGGCCGCTTGTGATGACGGCCGCTCCGGAGCGGAGGGCGCTGCCAAGCAGCTCGCGTCGTCCCTCGCGGCGCTCGACGTCGGATCGCTCGCCGTCGACGGCAAGGATGCCGCAGCGGCGAATGAACAGCTCAAGGCGGTGTTCGCGGCCCTCGATCCGGCCAAGCCTTCGGTTGAAAGCGGCGCGGTAAAGCTCGACGGCGACAAAGCCTCGGTTCCGCTCAACTTCACGTGGAAGATCGGAACTGCGGAGTGGAAGTACACCTCCCAGGCCGCCCTGAAGAAATCGGGCGACAAATGGGCCGTCCAATGGAATTCGGCACTCTTGGAGCCGGATCTTAAGGACGGCGAGGTACTGGACAAGACCGTCACTGCGCCATCCAGGGCCGAGATCCTTGGCGCAGGGGACGCGAAATTGATCAGCTACCGTCCAGTGGTTCAGGTGGGCATCGACAAGAACGCGATTGGATCGGCGGATCCCGCGGCTTCGGCGGCGAAGCTCGCGCAACTGGTCGGCGTGGACGAAGCCGCGTATGTGAAGCAGGTCCAGGCGTCCGGCCCACAGGCATTTGTCAGTGCCATCACCCTGCGTCAAGAGGGCCGCACGATCACCGACCAGCAGATTGCTGCGATTCCGGGGGCCCGTGGCATTCCTGATTCCCTGCCTTTGGCACCGACGCGTACCTTCGCCCGCGCCGTGTTGGGTAGCGTCGCTGAGGCAAGCGCCGAACAGATCCAAAAAGCCGGGGGTGCCCTCAAGGCGGGAGATGTCGTCGGGACCGGCGGCCTGGAGGAACAATACGACAGCCAGCTCCGTGGCCAGGATGGGGTCTCCATCAAGGCCCGGCCGCAAGGCATGACCGACGACCAGATCAAGGCCGCGAAGCCCGACCCCCGCCGGGTGCTTTTTGCCGCCGACGCCAAGGCCGGCGATCCGCTGAAGACCACCCTGGATCCGCGCTTGCAACAGCTCGCCGAAGACACCTTGGCCGGGGTCGGCCCGGCCTCGGCAATTGTGGCGCTCCGCCCCTCCACCGGCGCCGTCCTGGCAGCGGCCTCCGGGCCCGGAAGCAACGGCTACAACACGGCAATGCTGGGCCAATACGCTCCGGGTTCCACCTTCAAGATCGTCGATTCCCTCGCCTTGATCCGCAATGGAATGACGCCGGATTCCAAGGTGGAATGCACGCCGACAATTACGGTGGACGGCCGGACCTTCAAGAACGCCGAAGGCTATCCGGCGTCGTCTCTTGGTTCTGTTGCTTTGCGTGACGCTTTCGCGCATTCGTGCAACACGGCCTTCATCAGTTCCAGGGACAAGGTCAGCCAAGCGCAGCTCGAGTCGGCGGCAACTTCATTGGGAGTGGCAGTCCAAGCCCCGAAGCTGGGGGCCGATGCCTTCCTGGGATCCGTCCCGGGAAACGCCGACGGCACCGAGCACGCAGCTTCGATGATCGGCCAGGGCAAAGTGCTGCTCTCTCCCCTCGCCGCAGCTATCATGGCCGGTTCGGTGGCACATGGCGCGCCGGTGTCGCCGCAACTTGTCCTGAACCCCGGCTCAGTCTCACCGTCCGCGGGTGCCACCCCGACGGCGTCCGGCGCGCCGTCGTCGTCGGAATCCCCGGCCGCGCCAGCGTCTCCCGCAGCGCCGGCGTCCGACAAACCGGTCACCCCGGCGGAGGCAGCAGCACTTAGCGACATGATGAGGGCTGTGGTGACCTCCGGCCACGCCGGTTTTCTCGCCTCGGTGCCGGGGGCGCCCGTGGGCGCGAAGACCGGGACGGCCGAATTCGGAAACGACAACCCGCCCAAGACGCATGCCTGGATCGTTGCAGTGCACGGAGACCTCGCCGTGGCAGTGTTCGTGGAAGACGGCGGCCTCGGTGCAACAACCAGCGGCCCGTTGCTCAAGTCGTTCCTGACCGCGGCCGGCTGAGCGTCGCAGACCGCTGACCCACCACCGTCCGATCAGCGCCCTGTGAGC
Organism: Arthrobacter sp. 2RAF22; assembly: GCF_052115325.1. Classification (NCBI taxonomy): domain Bacteria; kingdom Bacillati; phylum Actinomycetota; class Actinomycetes; order Micrococcales; family Micrococcaceae; genus Arthrobacter; species Arthrobacter sp. 2RAF22. Next base: position 131,837 of record NZ_JBFRGL010000003.1, read on the forward strand.
ATGGGTCAGTTGCAGTGGTACATGGAGGGCATGAGGCACGCGCGCCTGGCGGCCGTGTTCGGCGTGATCGGAATCTTCTCATTGGGCGTTGTTTTCGGACCCTTGGCCAATTATGCAGGCTAAGAAAGCCGAGGGATTCGGGGTAGCGGCCCAGGATGGAAAGATCCTCGGTTGGGTGGGGATCGGCCTGTTCATCTTATGGGTCCTGTTTTTCGTTGCCTACATTGTCCTGTTCGCAGCGATCATCGCGAACTTGCCACACACCCCGTACCCGGGCCGCACCGGCTCGTAACGGAACATTTCCTGACCGCGGCAGGCCCAGCTGCACGGGATTCGCCGCGATATGTGAGCGAGGGTCGCCCGAAAGGGGGCGATATGTGAGCGAGCGTCGCAGGGGGGAGGGGCGCCCTCTGGACAGCTATTTCCGGCGGGTGCACACTTAATTCAACGCTTGTTGAATTAGTTGCGGCAATGAAGTTCAACTCCGGGAGTGGCCATGAACCAGCCTGAAAGCACCACATGCGTCGTCGTGGGTGGCGGTCCCGCGGGCGTGATGCTCGGACTCTTGCTGGCAAGGGCAGGCGTCGAGGTCACGGTCCTCGAAAAGCATGCCGACTTCCTGCGCGATTTCCGCGGCGACACCGTCCATGCCTCCACCATCCGGCTCTTGGATGAGCTCGGGCTGGGCGAAGGATTCCGGGCCTTGCCGCAGAGCAAGCTCGGCAATTTCAAACTTCCGGCGGGCGGCAAGGAAGTGACCCTGGCCGACTTCGACCGCCTCAAGCCGCCTTACGATTACGTAGCAATGGTTCCGCAGTGGGACCTCCTGAACTTCCTGGTGGACGCCGCCCAGCAGGAGCCGCAGTTCACGCTCCGGATGAACACTGAGGCCACGGACCTGCTGTACGACGACGGCGGGAAGGTCGCCGGGGTGGCGTACCGCACCCGGGACGCGGCAACCGGCGTCGAAACCGGGACGGGGGAGCTTCGCGCGACGTTGACGGTGGCATGCGACGGCCGCGGCTCGGTGCTCCGGCAAAAGGCAGGACTGGTCCCCCGCGAGTTCCCCGTGCCGTTCGACACCTGGTGGTTCAGGCTCTCCCGGCACGCGGACGAGCAGGAACAGTTGGCCTCGATCATGCCCCGCTTCTCCGGTGCCGATGTCCTCCTCAGCCTGACCCGCAAGGATTTTTACCAGATCGCCTACATCGCGGAGAAGGGCAAGGACCCGCAATTGCGCGCAGAAGGGGTGGAGAGCTTCCGTGCCCGCGTGGCCCGCATCCGCCCGGATCTCGCGGACCGCGTGGACGAAATCAGCTCGATGGACGATCTCCATTTGCTCGACGTGAAGCTCAACCGGATCAAGCCGTGGCACAAGCCGGGTCTGCTCCTCATCGGAGACGCCGCCCACGCCATGTCTCCCGCGGGCGGTGTGGGGATCAACCTCGCCATCCAGGATGCCGTCGCCGCTGCCCAGCGCATCGCCCGCCCATTGCTTCAAGGCACCCTTGGCGAGTCAGATCTCGCTTCGGTGCAGAAGCGGCGATGGTTCCCCACCGTGGTGATCCAGAATGTGCAGCTTGTCATTCAGAAAGCGGTCTTCGGTCCCGCTGTGAAAGGCCGGTTGATGGGCCCGCCGAGTCCAGTGGTCTTTGTCGCGCTCCACGTTCCTTGGTTCCGGAAATTTCCAGCACTCATGATCGCCTTCGGCCCGCGGCCGGAGCACGCCCCCGATTTCGCGCGCCGGAAGTCCGCCGTGACGCGGAAGCCGGTGTGAACAGGGGGCGCCGCCCCGGACAAGTGAGCAGCCGGGACGCAGTTCTCAGGGCGGCCCGCGAACAGTTCAGCCGCAAAGGATATGACGCCGCAACAGTCCGGGCCATCGCGGCCGAGGCCGGCGTGGATCCGTCCATGATCAACCATCATTTCGGCACCAAGGAGCAGCTGTTCATGGCTGCGCTCGAATCACCCGTGGATCCCAAGGACCACGTGTCGGCTGTCTTGAACGGGCCACGGGAGGACGTCGGGGAGAGGCTGGTGACACGCTTCCTGACCGTGTGGGACTCGCCAGCGGGGGCAGCCGGCGTCGCGGTTTTGCGCACGGCGATGCAGCACGAGTGGAGTGCCGCGCTGGTCCGCGAGTTCATCCTGAACCGCGCTATCAAACCGCTTCTCGCGGGCCTGGGGGTGCCTGCGGAAGAGGCCTCGTGGCGCGGAAACCTGGTGGCATCGCAGCTTTCCGGACTCATCCTGACCCGATACCTCGTCAAACTGGAGCCGATCGCCTCGGCGCCGCACGCCGTCGTCGTCCGGGCGTTGGGGCCGACAATCCAGCGGTATCTCACTGGCGCGGTTGGTGCGGACCACCTGGGCGGCTGAGGAGTCCCCCGCGGTCCGTGGGAAGATTGAAAATGTGGCCCATATTGACGTTTCAGGCATCGACTACTTCCTCTCCGACGGCACCCAGCTGCTCAACGGAGTGACCTTCAAGGTCCCGGACGGCAGCAAAACAGCCCTGATCGGGCCCAACGGAACGGGAAAGACCACCCTGTTCAAGATCATCGCGGGCGACCTTACGCCTGACGAGGGAGTGGTAGGCCGTTCCGGCACGATGGGCATCATGCGCCAGTTCGTCGGCCAGGTCCGCGACGAATCCACCGTGCGTGACCTGCTCGTTTCCGCTGCGCCGCCGGCTCTCGCCGCGGCCGCCAAGGCGGTCGAGGACGCCGAGCTCGCCATGATGGAGCACGACGACGAGCCCACCCAAATGCGGTACGCCCAGGCGATCGTGGACTGGGGAGACGCCGGAGGGTACGACGTCGAGACCGTCTGGGACGAGGTCTGCATGGCCGCACTGGGCATCCCCTTTGACCGCGCACAGCACCGCCCGGCGTCGAGCCTTTCGGGCGGCGAGCAAAAGCGGCTGGTACTTGAGGCGCTCTTCTCCGGACCTGACCAGCTGCTGCTCCTCGACGAACCGGACAACTACCTCGATGTTCCCGGCAAGCGTTGGCTCGAAAGCAAACTCAACGAATCCAAGAAGACCGTCTTCTTCATCAGCCACGACCGCGAGCTGCTCAACAATGCCGCAGGCCGCATCGTGACGCTGGAACCCGGCATCAACGGCGCCGGCGCCTGGGTGCACGGCGGCGGCTTCGGCACCTATGTGGACGCGCGGATCGACCGCAATGCGCGATTCGAGGAACTGCGCAAGCGCTGGGACGAGGAGCACCTGAAGCTCAAGGAACTCGTCATCATGTACAAGACCAAGGCGGCCTTCCGCTCGGACATGGCCAACAAATACCAGGCCGCCCAGACGCGGCTCGCCAAGTTCCTGGAGGCCGGGCCGCCCGAGGCCCTGCCGCTCGAGCAGAACGTGCACATGCGCCTCAAGGGAGGCCGGACGGCCAAGCGCGCCGTGGTGGCTGAAAAGCTTGAACTCACGGGACTGATGAAGCCGTTTTCCACCGAGATCTGGTTCGGAGACCGGGTCGGCGTGCTGGGTTCCAACGGCTCGGGAAAGAGCCACTTCCTGCGGCTCCTGGCCGCCGGTGGCACCGACCCGGAGCGCGAACATTTGCCGGTTTCCGACGTCGAAATCGCTGAAGTTCCGCACGAAGGCACCGTCAAACTGGGTGCCAGGATCCGACCCGGATTCTTCGCGCAGACCCATTCCCGCCCGGACCTCCTGGGCCGGACGCTCCTGGACATCCTGCACCGCGGTGACGAACACCGTTCCGGGCTGGGCCGCGAAGCCGCTTCCGGCGCGCTCGACTCCTACGGGCTGGTGGGCTCGGCCGAGCAGAAGTACGAGTCGCTGTCGGGTGGGCAGCAGGCGCGGTTCCAGATCCTGCTCCTCCAGTTGTCGGGCGCCACGCTACTGCTCCTGGACGAACCCACGGACAACCTGGACCTGCACTCGGGCGAAGCCTTGGAGCGCGCGATCGACGCGTTCGAGGGCACCGTTCTTGCCGTCACGCACGACCGTTGGTTCGCGAAGTCCTTCGACCGTTTCCTCGTCTTCGGATCCGACGGCAAAGTCTACGAGTCCGACGAGCCCGTCTGGGACGAGTCGCGGGTAGAGCGGGCGCGCTGACTTCCAGCCGACTTCGTCCGGGCGCCGAGCCCGGGTCCCGATGCGGGCCCGGGAACGCACGACGCCGTCTCGCGCCTTGGAACCCTCGCTCACCTATGGCGTGTGATCGCGGAACGCTCGCTCACCATTGGTGAGCGAGCGTCGGCCGAAAGTGCCCCATAGGTGAGCGAGCGTCGGTGGAAAGTGCCCCATAGGTGAGCGAGCGTTTGAGCCGTTCGGCACGCAGGGTGCCTGCCGGCTCACGCGACCGGTTTACACACCCCACCCACGCGGCCATATGATCACCAAAGATGATGAAATGATCATTTCTGGATAGCATATGAGCATGAGGACTGCTGACCGCCACCGGCTCATTGGCGAGCTGCTGCGCAAACGCGAAGAGATTACCGTTGACGAACTGGTTGCCGAATGCGGGGCATCGGGGGCCACTATTCGGCGCGACCTGGAAATCCTCGCGTCCCACGGTGTCCTGCGCCGGGTGCATGGCGGGGCCCGCAGCCTCGTTGACCGCGGCGACAACCCCGGCTACGGGCAGCGCGAACTCGAGGACCAGGACGCCAAGGAGAGAATCGCCGTCGGTGTCGAACGGCTGCTCCGCGACCGCGATCACGTGTGGTTGGACAGCGGTTCCACGGCAACGGAGATCGCGCGCCGGCTCGCGCAGCGTGAACTGACCATCATGCCGATGTCCCTACGCGCGGTGGAGTTCCTGGCCACGGACCTTCCCTCTGGACGGCGTCCGGGCCTCCTGTTGCCCGGCGGCAGCCTGGTTCCCGGAGAGCAGTCGTTCCGGGGACCAATGGCAGAGGCCAACATCCGCTCATTGCGCTTTGATGCCGCCATCGTGACGCCGTGTGCCATCAACCTCAAGGACGGCCTGCTGGCGCACGATCTCGAGGACGCCGCGATCAAGCGGGCAGGCTTGGAATCGGCCAGCCGGGTGATCGTGGCCTGCACAGGAAGCAAATGGAATGCACAGGCCGTGGCCTTGGTTGCAGCCATGGACGCGGTAGATGTCATTGTGACGGACCGGAAGCCAAGCACCGAAGAACGCACCCTACTTGAAAATCTCTCCGTGGAAGTTGTGATCGTATGACCACCAGCACCCGAACCGCTCCGAACGTCAAGGCCGCGGCAATCGCCACTTTCCTGGTCTTCGGCATGAACGGGCTGGTATTTGCCAGCTGGGCGGCGCGCATCCCCGCCGTCACCCAGACCCTGCACCTGACGTCCGGACAGATGGGCACCCTCCTACTGTGCACCGCCGTCGGGTCCCTTGTGGCGCTGCCCTCCGCGGGGTGGGTTGTGGGCAGGATCGGTACGGCCAATACCGTCCGCGCCGCGGGGCTCCTTGCCGCTTCCGCCGGAGCGGCTATTGCCTTCTCCTTGATGGCTGAATCCGTAGCCGGCACCGCGCTGGCGCTGTTTTTCTTTGGTGTGGGAGTCGGTCTGTGGGACGTTTCGCAGAATATTGAGGGGGCCGACGTCGAACATCGCCTCGGGCGCACCATCATGCCGCAGTTCCACGCAGCCTTTAGCGGGGGCGCCTTTGTTGGTGCGCTGATTGGTGCATGGCTTTCCGAGATAGGCGTCGGACTTCCGGAGCACTTGCTGGTCATTGCCGGCGTCGTGGTTCTTCTCACCTTGACCGCGCCGCGCTACTTCATGCCCCACGAGACCACGGGAACGGCGCCCGACGACGGCGCGCCCGCCGTGAAGGGTCCCTCCGCCTGGCGGGACTCCCGCACCCTGTTGATCGGCGTCGTGGTCCTTGGGGCGACCCTGACGGAAGGCGCCGGAAACGACTGGATCGCTAAGGCATCGGTGGATGGCCTGAATGCTTCCGAATCGACGGGCGCCCTGTTGTTCGCGCTCTTCGTGGCGGCGATGACCTTGATGCGTTTCGTTGGCGGCCGTGCGATCGACCGGTTCGGACGCGTAGCCGTGCTGCGGGTCAGCATGGCCGCCGCAGCGGTGGGCCTGGCTCTCTTCGTTTTCGCGGGCAACCTCGTCCTTGCCGGGGTGGGTGCGGCCCTTTGGGGTATCGGCGCAGCCCTGGCCTTCCCGATGGGCATGTCCGCTGCTGCCGATGACCCGAAACACGCGGCCGCACGCGTCTCGGTGGTCTCGACCATCGGCTATGTGGCGTTTCTAGCCGGCCCGCCGCTTCTGGGATACCTCGGCGACCATACCGGTATCCACATGGCACTGCTTGCCATCGGGGTGCCGATCCTGATGGCCCTGTGGCTGGCCGGCGCCGCGAAGCCTCTGGCTAAAAGCAACTGACTCGCAGTTGTTGTCGTTATGACGCGTCAAAACGACAACAACTGCTGGGCCCACGCCGCCAGGGTTCCCTGGCCGAGGGCCCACAGCCGCAGGGTTCCCTGGCTGAGCTTGCGAAGCTAGGGGGCGGCTGGGGACTTGCGAGGCGAGGGTGGCGGTGGGGACCGTTGGGTGGCTACAACGAGCGGTGCTACGGGGCCGAGGTGGCGGGAGCCGTAGGAATGGCGCTCGGCGATGCCCCGTTGGTGGGAGCTCCGCTCTGCCGATTCCGGCCCTGGCCGCCCTGGCCGTTGAAGTTCTGGAACTGGCCGCGGCCCGGACGGGCCTGGCCAGCATCCATGAGCTTGGTGACGCCGACGCCTCCGAAGAAGCCCACGGCGACGAGAAGCACGGCAAGGAGGATCTGCGTCAGACGGCCCATCTGGAAGCGCTTCTTGGGCACGAACGGCTCGGGCGCCTGGGGTTGGCCCCAACCCTGCCCGGTGGGTTCCTGGCCGGTGGCCTGCAGGACCGCGGTGGGCTGTCCGGCGTGGGGCTGCTGGGTGTAGGGCTGCTGGGGCTCCGGCTGGTTCGTGGTGCCGGGCTCCGGTGCTGAATAGGACATTTGTAGATCTCCTGTTGGCTGTTTCTTTTTTGAGTTGCTGGGGGGTGGAAGTGTGGGCGGCTATTCGTACCGCAGGGCGTCGATCGGCCGTAGTTTCGCCGCCTTGTTGGCCGGGTAGATTCCGAAAATCAGGCCGATCGCAGCGGATACCAGGAACGACAGCCACACGGTCCACCACTGGACTTCGGGTTGCGTTCCGAGCAGGGGGAAGGCGCTGCCGATGTAGCCCGCGGCAATTCCCAGCACCCCGCCGATCAGCGAAATGATGAGCGATTCGATCAGGAACTGGCTCACGATGCTGCCGCGCGAGGCTCCGATCGCCTTGCGGATGCCGATTTCGCGGGTGCGTTCAGTGACCGTGACGAGCATGATGTTCATGACGCCGATTCCGCCAACCAGGAGCGAAATGCCGGCCACGGCCCCCAGGAGGATGGTCAGCGTGGCCGTGGTGGTGGTGGCCGTCGTGAGGATCTGCGCCTGGTTCCGCACCTGATAGTCACGATTGGCGGAGGTGACGTTGTGCCTGGCATCGAGGATCATCTGAACCTCGTTCTGGGCCTGGTTCATCACGTCCGCTGACTTCGCCTGGACCGTGATGGAGGCAAGGGACGGCGAGTACCCGGTGAACTTGTCCTGGGCTGCGCTGTAGGGGATCACCACAATGTCGTCTGGATCGTTGAGCCCCGAGGACCCCTTTTGAGCCAGGACGCCGGAGACCACGAAGTTCTGGCCGTTGAGGGCGATGGTCTGCCCAACGGCCGAGGTCACAGAGCTTCCCACCAGGTCTTGCGCCACGGTATTGCCGATCACGGCCACTGCGGTGCCGCTGCTGGCGTCACCGTCGCTGAAGTAGGACCCCGCCGCGAGCGTGTCGTTCGAAATGGAAAAGTACGACGGCGTGGTCCCCACGAAGGTTGCGACAGCATGGGTTGCGTCCTGGTAAGTACCCGTGACGTTCTGTGCCGTGACTACCGGCGCTGTTGCGGCGACGTCAGGGGCCATAACGGGATCTGTCAGCGCGGCCATGTCCTGGAGCGTGAGGTTGGTGCCGCGGGAGCGCGGACCGGTGACGGCTTGTCCGCCGCCTGCTGCGCGGCCGCCCGCCGTCGTCTGGCGGCTGACCGTAAGCACGTTGGTTCCCAGCTTGCCGATCTGGGCCTTGATGGCGTTGGAGGTTCCGGCTCCTACGGCCAGCAGGATGATGACGGATGCGATGCCGATCAAGATGCCTAGGGTGGTGAGGATGGAGCGCATCTTGTTGGCCATCACCCCCGTCAGGGCGAAGCGAACGGATTCGGCGATCATCATGCCGGCACCGCCGTGGCTACAGGGTGGGCATTAACGGCGCGGATCCTGTGATCCTCAATGATGTGACCGTCCTGGAAGCGCACAACGCGGTTGGCCCGCGCCGCGACGTCCGCCTCGTGGGTGATCATCACAATGGTCCGGCCGTTGGCGTGCAAGGACTCGAAGAGATCCAGGATTTCGTGCGAGGACTTGGTGTCCAAAGCTCCCGTGGGCTCGTCGGCCAGGAGCAACACCGGGTTGGTCACGAGTGCCCGGGCGATGGCAACACGCTGCTGCTGTCCACCGGACAGCTGCGAAGGCTTGTGGTCCGCCCGCTCAGCCAAACCCACTGAATCGAGTACTTCCAGGGCCCGCTCGCGCCGTTCCTTGCGGTGCACTTTTGCGTAAGCGAGCGGCATGGAGACGTTGTCCACGGCCCGCGTGCGCGGTATCAGGTTGAAGTTCTGGAAGACGAAGCCGATTTTCCGGTTGCGGATCTGCGCGAGCTGGAATTCATCCAGGGTCCCGGTATCGATGCCGTCCAAGTGATACGTCCCCTGGGTGGCGCCGTCGAGGCAGCCGATGATGTTCATCATGGTGGACTTTCCGGAGCCCGAGGCGCCGATGATGGCCACGAAGTCGCCCCGGTCAATGGAGATGCTGACGGAATCGAGTGCCCGTACTTCGGCTTCCCCTTTGCCATAGATCTTGCTCACGGAGTCCAGTTGGATGACAGCGTCGTTCACGGCTGTTTTACCCGCCATTTCCACGTGTGCCACCGGTGCCGCCCGTAATTCCGGCGCCGCCGGTACCACCGAATCCGCCCGTACCGCCAAGTCCGCCCGTCCCGGTCCGTCCGGTGGTGCCGGTGGTGTCCAGGGTCGAAGAGATGGCCGGGAGTTCAATCTGGTCGCCCGCGCTGAGTCCGGTGAGCACCTGGGTGCGGCCGTTGTCCGTGATCCCGGTGGTGATGGTCACCGCCGTCGCCGTCCCGTTCTTCATCACGTTGACGGTCTGCCTGGTTCCCGTGGTGGTAATGGCCAGCGAAGGCACAGTCAATGCGTTCTTGGCGGTCGCCGTGGTTACGGAGATGTTTGCGCTTTGGCCGAGCCGCAGGGCGGCCGGAGGGTTCTTGATGGAGATCGTCACGGGATAGCTGACCACGTTGTTGGTGGTTGTGGCGTTCTGGGCGATCGCCGTGATGGTACCTGTGACCGGTGCCGCGGAGGGGTCGGTCTTGAGCGCCGGGAAGGTGAAGGTGGCCGAGTCGCCGGTCTTCATGGCGGCAATGTCCGATTCGGCGAAGTTGGCGATGACTTGCAGGTGCGCGGTGTCGCTGATCGTAATCAGTCCGGAGGACGAGGTGCTCGCGGCGCTCGTGGAAGAGCTGCCGGAGGAGCCGGAAGCTCCGGACGAGCCGGAACCCGAGGATCCGGAAGAGCCGGAGCTGCTGCCGGCGTTGCCGCCGACGACGGCGTTCACGGCGGTGACAGTACCTGAAACCGGGGCCGCGAGTGAGCAGGACGCCAGGTTTTTGGTTGCGGTATCAACGGCAATCTGGGCAGACGTGGTGTTGGATGTGGCGCCGCCACCGCTTTGGGCGGAATTGAGGGCCGTCGCTGCCGAGGCAATCTGCTCCTTGTCCTTGAGGGCCGAGCTGGCTTGCTGGTTGGCTGCCTGGGTCAGTGCTTGGTTGTCCTTCGCGAGCTGGGCTTGTGCTGCGCTGAGCGCGTTCTGGGCCGGCTGGCTGCTCGGCTGGGCGCTGGCAGCGGCCTGGGCCGTGGCGACAGTCGCATTGTCATTGTTCACGGCCGTCTGCGCGGCGGCCACGGCACTGGCCTGCTGGCTCGCGTCCAGGTTGGCCGTTTGCTGGGCGTTCGTGAGGCTCTGGCTTGCCGAAGCCACCTGGTTGCTGGCTGAGGCCTGTTGTTGGTTTGCCTGCGCCGCGGCGGAATCCAGTTGCGCCTGGGCAACGGCCAGCGCGTTCTGGGCGTTCGTCGGATCAATGGTGACCAGCACCTGCCCGGCCGTGACCTGCTGACCGGTCACCGCAGAGACAGTGGCGATGGGCCCGGTGCAGTTCTGCGCATTGATGACGGTGGTGCTTGCGGGCGAGACGTTTCCGCTCGCCGTGGAAACCGCGGCGAGGTCCGCTGAGCTAACCGCGACGGTGCGGGCGGTGGTATCGGCGGCCGTTTGCGGCACACCGTTCAGCACGAAGAAGGCACCGGCGGCAATGCCCACGACGGCCACCCCGATGCCGCCGTTGATGAGTTGAGGTTTTGAGAGCATGCCCGAAGACTATTGTCGCTCTCTTGGAGAAGACCGAGTGCTACCTGATGGTTTACCCTACGTGACGCTCCGCTCGACGTGCCGCTTGCGGCGCGCGACCCTCGATCTCCACTCCAGGGCGTGCCGTGCGTCTATATTCTCCACAATGCATATTTTCTGACAAGCCAGCCACAAGAGGAGCACGACGGCGGACGCCAAGCAAGCGCCACCCACCACATCCGTGAACCAATGGGCAGCCAAATAGATCCGGCTGATCATCATGGCCAGCATTCCGCCGATCGCGAGCAGCCACGTCCAGGCGCGGCCGATGAGGAGCGCTATCACCAGAACGAATGCCGTGGTAGCGGATACGTGCCCCGATGGGTATGAATAAGTGTCCGTAGCCACATGCGCATTGAGGGGACGCGGCCTGTGGATGACCAACTTGAGCAACTGGGTCAGCAACATCACGCTGAGTCCTGCCATGGCGGAGAATACGGCCGACCGGGGTCTCCTCCGGATCAACAACGCCAAGGCGAGCAGAATGTGGAAGACCAGCATTCCCGTGTAGCCGGTCCAGTTGAGGGCGATGTTCAGGCTATCCCAGAACGGTGTGTGGAGGGTCGCCATGAATGCTTGCCATGCGTCGTCCACGCCCTGGAAAGGCGGGTTTCGATCCCCCGCAAGCAGAATGCCGCCGAGGACCGCGGCAATTGCGAGCAGCCCGGTCGAGATGACAATGGTGCGTCCCTGATCGAGCTTGCGGGGGAGAATGACCCTCACCATCTCCACATCCTAACCAGCCCGCCGATAGTCTGGTGGGATGGGAAGCAAGCTGCGATGGGGCCACTGGGACGTGAGAAACGTGGCGCGGCTCGATCGCGCCATTGTCCGGGCGGTTTCCCGGTGGCCGGAGGGCCGGCACGATGCTGTCTGGAAAAACCTCTCGGAGGCCGCTACCAAGGGCAAGCTCTGGTTTGCCGTAGCTGGCGTCTGTGCGGCAATTCCAGGTAAGCCCCGCCAGGCCGCGATCCATGGACTCCTGGCCCTTGGGGTGGCATCCGCCGTCACCAATCTGGGTTTCAAGACGCTTCTTCCACGGACGCGGCCGTTGCCCGAGCACCTTCCGGTCTTCCGTTTTGTGAACCCGCAGCCCACAAGCTCGTCGATGCCTTCGGGCCATTCCGCGTCTGCGGTGGCATTCACTCTTGGCGTCGCGCTGGTGGATCCCCGCCTTGGTGCAGTTTTGGCTCCTGTTGCGGCGGGTGTGGCGTATTCCCGGGTCCATACGGGCGCCCACTGGCCTTCCGACGTCGTGCTGGGGTCTGCGATCGGCGCCGGAGCGGCCCTCCTGACGCGAAAGTGGTGGCCGGCCCGGCCTCCGGTTCCGGACACGGACCGTTCACCGGCCGACGCGCCTGCAGTCGGCGACGGCGAGGGGCTAAGTATTGCGGTCAACGCCCTCGGCGGTTCCTACTCGCCGGACACCGAAACCCAGCTCCGAGAAATATTCCCCAAGGCGTATATAAACCTGATTTCCGATGGCGATGACGTGGCTGCCGAAATCCAGGCCACAGCAGGGCGGCCCGGGACCAAGGCCGTGGGCGTGTGGGGCGGTGATGGAACTGTCGGCGCGGCCGCAGCGGCCGCCGTCGAGCACTCACTGCCCTTGCTGGTGCTACCGGGCGGAACGCTCAACCACTTTGCTCGCGACGTGGACGCACGGTCCCTCGAAGGCGCCCTTAAGGCCGCCAAAACGGGCGCCGCGGCGTGGACAGATCTGGGCCACGTGAGCGCCGGCCGTGGGATCGACGGCAAGGACGAGGTTGCGGAGCTCATCATGCTGAATACTGCCAGCGTTGGCGTGTACCCCAACTTGGTGCGCCGCCGCGAGCGGCTTCAGCCTGCCATGGGGAAACCCCTCGCGGGACTCGTCGCGGGTCTGCGCACCTTCGGGGCGGCAACCCCCACCACTCTCCTGATCAACGGAGTGCACCACAAGCTGTGGATCCTCTACATAGGCCGCGGCCGCTACTACCCGCGGGACCTGGCACCATTGACGCGGCCCGTGCTTGACGACGGGGTGCTGGATATCCGCATGGTCACGGCCGATGAGCCCTTTGCGCGGTTGCGTCTGCTGTGGGCGGTCCTCACTGGAACCGTGAGTACATCGAAGGTGACCCACCTCAGCGAGGCCCGGGAAATCAGCATCGAAGCGATCGGAGAGCCCCTCGTGATTGCGGTCGACGGCGAGCCGTTGCCGGGTGTGCGGACCGCGGAGTTCACGGTCCGGCGTCGTGCGCTTCGGGTGTATTCACCGCTTGCCTAATGGTCTCCCAAGTGCCCTGCAAGCCCTGGGCGCGGCCGGCATCATCCATAGGGACTACCCTGACCCGCCCCTGAATCATCCCTGAGACCGGCGAATTCGGCCGTACTGGTGGATAGCGTTGTACGTACAGTCACCACATAGCTGCAGCAAGCGGAGGGAACGCTTCCATGATTGAGGCAACAGGCTTGAGGAAGGTCTACGGCGCAAAGACAGCCGTGGACGGAATCAGCTTCACCGTACAGCCCGGGAAAGTCACGGGCTTTCTTGGCCCGAACGGCGCCGGCAAGTCCACCACCATGCGCATGATCATGGGTCTCGACCGCCCGACGTCGGGCGACGTCATTGTCAACGGCCGGCATTACTCCCAGCACAAAGCCCCGCTCCACCAAGTGGGAGCGCTGCTCGATGCCAAGGCGGTGCACACGAGCCGCAGTGCGTACAACCACCTGCGCGCAATGGCAGCGACCCACGGGATTCCAAACTCGCGCGTTGAGGAAGTCATCGAGATGACCGGCCTCACCGCAGTTGCCAAGAAGAAGGCCGGAGGGTTCTCCCTCGGCATGGGCCAGCGGCTTGGCATCGCCAACGCATTGCTGGGTGATCCCCAGACGCTCATCCTCGACGAACCGGTCAACGGGCTGGATCCCGAGGGCGTCCAGTGGGTCAGGAACCTCGCCCGTTACCTGGCAAGCCAGGGCAAGACCATCTTCATTTCCAGCCACCTCATGTCCGAGATGGCCCAGACCGCCGACCACCTCATTGTGATCGGTCGCGGCAAGATCATTGCCGACACCACGGTGGATGCGCTGATCGAGAGCCAGAGCCGCAAGCGCACGTTGGTCCGTACCTCGGAGACCACCCGCTTGTCCGAGTTGCTGGCCCGCGACGGTGTCCGGGTGGAGCAGAACGAACGTGAAACCCTGGAAATCTACGGGGTGGAGCCGATCCGCATCGCAGAGCTCGCCCTCGACAACCGCGTGCTGGTTTACGAACTCACTCCGCTCACGTCGTCACTGGAGGAAGCCTACTTCCAGCTGACCAAGGACGAGGTGGAATACCACTCGCACATCACCGGCGGACCGGCAGCGCCAGGCGGGACGCTGAACGGAAGCCCTGCCAGCGCCGGCGCCACATCCGCTGCCACCATGGAAGGGATCCAATCATGAGCACCACCACCGTCAGCAAGAAACATGCGATCCCGTCAGCCGGGACCGGTGGCGTCACTTTCCTCCGTGTGCTGAACTCCGAGTCCATCAAGTTCCGGACCCTCATGAGCACCAAGATCCTGTTGCTCCTCACCTTCGTGGCCATTGTCGGCATCGGCCTGCTGTCAGCCCTCGTCCGGTGGAACTTCATCAACCAGATGGTCGAAGTCGGCCGGCAGGGTCACAAGGAAACGGTGCAGCAAGCAGTTGACTCCTTCCCGCCGGGATCGGGATTCAGCCTCTACAACCTGCCGAACGCCGGACTCAACATCGGCATCCTCGTCATGGGATCCCTGGCCGTGCTCTTCATCGCCTCTGAATACGCCACCGGCATGATCCGGTCAACCATGAATGCGGCGCCGGGGCGGCTCTCCACCTTCGGTGCCAAAGCCGTGGTCCTGGTTGTGGTCTCCTATATCCTTTCGGTCGTGGCCGGCGTCGTGACCTTCCTCTTGGCCTCACCCATGTTCGCCAACTTTGGCCTTGACCTCGGCTGGAACACGGACGGCGTCCTTTACAGCGTTTTCACCGGCGGCCTTTATGTCTCCGGTGTCGCGCTGATCGGCCTCTCGCTCGGAACACTGCTGAAGAACCCTGCCGGCGGCATCACCGTCCTGGTGGGCATCATGTTCGTCCTCCCGTTCGCAGGCCAGTTCCTCAGCTTCGCACCGGGAGACTTCTGGAAGTACGTCCCCCAGTACCTGCCCAGTGAAGCCGGCGGCCGCTTCTTGTCGATCGGCCACGTCGACGGCACCCTGGATCCGTGGGCGGGCGGCCTCGTGTTCCTTGGCTACGTCATCTTGTTCATGGTTCCTGCCCTCATTGCGCTCAAGAAGCGGGACGTCTGATTCGCAATCGCGTGATCCGCGATCCATGGACAACCACTCCGGGCAAGGCCACTAGGCTCAAGCCATGAGTGAAGAGTTGCCAGCACAGGACGCGTCGGCCCACGTGGCCGACGCGTCCTTTGCTGAAATCACGCTGCGGCGCCGTGGCAGGATCCGCCGCTATCTCTTTGAGCACCACCGCGTCATGGACGCGGTGGTGGTGCTTTGCTATTCGCTCCTGGCACTGCCTACGCTGATCAGCTCCATCGTGGACGGCAAATGGTTCGCCGCCCTGCTGCTCGTTGCCATCGCCGCCATCCTGTTCCTTCGACGCCGCAATCCGCTGAGTGTCACCGCGACCGTTGCGGTCCTCGAAGTGGCCGTGACGCTGCTGAATCCCTGGGGTTCGAACGTCTCGGCGGGATTGTGGTTTGCGCTGTATGCGGTGGCCGTGGCGAGGGCCCGGACCTTCGCGTTGACGGTGTTCGGCGCGGCGAGCCTGCCCCTGACGCTCGTGTATCTCTTCATGTGGACCAGTCCGGCTGCCCCTGCCAACGGAGAGGCGATTCCGGAGAATTTCCACCTCATCAGCAACATTGCGGCGGCGGTCAGTATTTTGTTGTCCAACCTGATCGCCACCGGCATCGGCATTTCGGTGCGGCAGCGGCGTGAGCATGAGAGCGAAATCAGGGCCTGGGCTGCCCGCACGGCCCGCTTGGGTTCCGTCACCGAACGCAACCGGATCGCCCGCGAGATGCACGACGTCGTGGCCCACTCGCTGACGGTCATGATCAGCCTCTCGGACGGTGCCGCCGTCGTGGTCAAGAAGGATCCTGAGCGCGCGGGTGAGGTGCTTGGCGAACTCTCGCGCACCGGCAGGACTGCGCTGGCTGATATGCGCCGCGTCCTCGGCGTGCTGCGGGAGGACTCCGCGCGCCCGGCGCCCCTGGAGCCCTTGGTTTCCGGGCACGACCTGAGCAAACTCCTGGACGGATTCCGGACGGCGGGGCTGCCGTTGCACTATTCACACACGGGCCCTGCCCTTCCTGAAGACCCGGCGTTGCAACTCACGGTCTACCGGATCGTGCAGGAATCCCTGACCAACGTGCTCAGGTACGGGCGCTCCTTGAGCCAAGTGGATGTGCGGATCGTGCGGGAGGGTGACTCGGTCACCATTGAAGTGCTCGACGACGGCAGGGGCTCCCGGGAGCCGGGAACCGAAGAGGCGGCCCTGGGCACGGGCCAAGGCATCGCGGGAATGCGTGAACGTGCGGGAATTTATGCCGGAACCGTGGATGCCGGTCCTGGAATCCACGGCGGATGGCGGGTCCATGCGGAGCTGAAATGGAATGGCGACAAGGGGAAATCATGACAGACAATGCTCCCATCAGGGTTCTATTGGTCGACGACCAGCCCCTGCTACGCATGGGATTTCGGCTCATCCTCGAAGGCGAGGACGACCTCGAAGTGGTGGGCGAAGCCTCCGACGGTGCCGAAGCCGTGCGGAAGGTGAAGGAACTGGAACCCGACGTCGTGCTCATGGACGTCCGGATGCCCGCCATGGATGGAATCGAAGCCACACGGCGGATCACGGCCTCGTCAACCAACGCCAGGATCATCATCCTGACCACTTTCGACCTCGACGAGTATGCCTTCTCCGGCTTGCAAGCTGGGGCTTCCGCCTTCCTGCTCAAGGATGTTGCGCCTGCCGAGTTGGTCCAAGGCGTCCGGCTCGTGGCCAGCGGCGACGCCGTGGTTGCTCCGAGGGTCACCCAGCGGCTCCTGGAAACCTACGTCCGCGGAGGCCGCGTTCCCGGCCAGGCCGCAGCCCCTGCCCGCGATCCACTGCTCGAAGAATTGACCCCCCGCGAAACCGAGATGCTGGAGGCTATCGCCGGAGGGCTCTCCAACGCCGAAATCGCCCACAAATTCTTTTTGTCCGAAGCCACGGTCAAGACCCACGTCCGGCGCATCCTCACCAAGCTGCACCTGCGGGACCGGGTCCAAGTGGTGGTCTACGCCTACG
Source organism: Arthrobacter sp. 2RAF22 (assembly GCF_052115325.1). Taxonomy (NCBI): domain Bacteria; kingdom Bacillati; phylum Actinomycetota; class Actinomycetes; order Micrococcales; family Micrococcaceae; genus Arthrobacter; species Arthrobacter sp. 2RAF22. Next base: position 148,765 of record NZ_JBFRGL010000003.1, read on the forward strand.
AAACAGGACTCGTGATCCCGAGCAACCCGGATTACTAGTGACGCGATAACGCCTCGCCGGCGACGTCCGCGGCCGCGGCTAGACTCGGAGCCATGCCTTCGAACTCCGCTGCAGAACACATCCAGGACCTTGGCGCGTATGTCAGCGCATCGCCGTCGAGCTTCCACGCCGTCAACGAGGCCGCGCGCCGGCTCGATGCGGCCGGTTTCACGGCCCTTGATGAACTTCAGCATTGGGAAGGCGGGGCTGGCAGCTTCTACGTGATCCGGGACGGCGCCCTCATTGCATGGGTGACGCCGGAAGGCGCCACTCCGACCACGGCATTCAATATCCTTGGCGCCCACACGGATTCTCCGTCTTTCAAGCTCAAGCCCAAGCCGACAACGGGCAAGTTCGGTTGGCTGCAGGCCGGCGTCGAAGTCTACGGCGGACCCTTGTTGAACTCCTGGCTGGACCGTGAGCTTCGGCTCGCAGGGCGCCTCGTGATGCTGGACGGCACCCAGCACCTCACGGCAACCGGACCGCTCCTGCGCTTCCCGCAATTGGCCATCCACCTGGACCGGGCCGTCAATGACGGCCTCACGCTGGACAAGCAACATCACATGAACCCCGTGTTCGGCCTCGGCGATCCCGATTCCGCGGATGTCCTGGCAATCCTGGCGGACTCGGTGGCCGGGGTTTCCGTGGATCCGGCGCAGATCGGCGGCTACGACATCGTCGTCGCGGACACCCAGGCACCTGAGCAGTTCGGTGCCAAGGGCGAACTGTTTGCATCGGGGCGGCTCGACAACCTCTCCTCAACCCACGCCGGGCTCGCGGCACTCATTGCGCACGCAACCGCGGGCGCGCCGGCTGCCGGTCCCATCGCGGTCCTGGCCGCCTTCGACCACGAAGAAATCGGCTCTGCCTCGCGCTCGGGCGCCTGCGGACCCATCCTCGAAGACATCCTCACCCGGATCTCCGACGGATTGGGCGCAACGGTGAGCGAACGGCGCCAGGCGTTGTCGGCGTCGTTCTGTGTTTCCGCGGATGCCGGCCACGCCGTCCACCCCAACTACCCGGAGCGGCACGATCCGGCCAACCGACCGATCCTCAATGGCGGACCGCTTCTCAAGATCAACGCGAACCAGCGGTACGCCACGGACGCTACCGGCGCGGCATTCTGGGCGCGGCTCTGCGGCGAGGCGGGTATCCCCTACCAGGAGTTCGTCTCCAATAACGACGTCCCGTGCGGCTCCACCATCGGTCCGCTGACGGCCACCCGCCTGGGGATCCGGACGGTCGACGTCGGCGTGCCCCTTCTGTCGATGCACTCCGCACGCGAGCTATGCGGCGTTGAAGACCCGCACCACCTGGCCACGGTGACGGAGTTGTTCTTCCGCACGGCGATCTAGCTCAAGACGCCAGGCTCACCACGAGGTTGATGGTGGTGGCCAGGATCCCGACGCCGAAAACGTAGGCGAGCAGGCTGTGCCGCAAGGCGGCAGACCGCATTGCCCTGGTGGTGATCGACGTGTCCGAAACCTGGTACGTCATCCCGAGGCTGAACGCCATGTAGGCGAAGTCCGTGTATTGCGGCGGTTCCTTTTGGTTGAACTCGATGCCGCCGGGCGGATCGGACGTGTAGTACACCTCGGCATAGCGCAGGGTGAAGAGGGTGTGCACCAGCAGCCACGACGCCACGGCACCGACGAGGGCCAGCAGGGCGAGCATGAATTTGTCGACGCCGTGCGCGTCCTTCGCGCCGAACATCACCAGGACGAAGGCTGCGAGGGAGCCGACGGCGGCACACAGGATCAGGAGATCGGCCGTGGAGCGCCGTGGATCTTCTTCCCTGGCGTGGCTTCTGGTCTGATCGGCCTTCATCCGAGTGATGACTGTCCACACGAAGATGTTGTAGACCACGGCGGCCACTGCCCAGCCCGCCGCGGGCGCGTAGATCCACTGTCCCCAAATTCCGGTCGCCACTGCGGCAGCGATGCCGGTGACGATCATCAGCAAGAATCGCAATCGGGAACGTTTGGCACGGGCAGACTTCGGACCTTGGTTCTTTGCTGCGGCGTTCATAGTCAGATCATGGCACGCCTGGCTGGAGGCTCAGGGGTCACGCCACGCAGACTTTTGGGCTCATGCATGGAGCAGCGCCCCGGAAAACCGGGGGATCCCGACGTCGGACGGTCCAGAAAGTTGCACAGCGTGACGGCTTAGCGGCGTTGACGGCTTAGCTGCCGTGACGCCTTAGCTGCCCGGCCGGGGCGCGAACATGATGACGGCCACTCCGAAGATGCAGATCATGGCGCCGATGATGTCCCAACGGTCCGGGCGGAAGCCATCCATAAGCATTCCCCAAGCCAACGATCCGGCGATGAACACCCCGCCGTAAGCGGCAAGCACGCGGCCGAAGTGTGCGTCAGGCTGGAACGCCGCCACGAAACCGTAGATACCCAAGGCTGCGATACCGAGGCCCGCCCACCACCACGGTTTGGTCTCCCTGACCGATTGCCACACGAGCCAGGCCCCGCCGATCTCGGCGATGGCCGCGAGGATAAAGAGTGCGACGGATTTGAGGACGGTCATGGGTTCAGTCTGCCTGAGCCTGGCGTCGCCGTTCCACGCGGGTTATCCACACATCTGGGTTATCCACATACGCGGCGCCGCGCATTCCACCATGCCGACACGCCGAATAGGCTTAGAGGCGGGAAATGGACTAAGATATTGAAGTCTGTGCTGCGCCTGCTTCCGCTTCTGGAAGCGGTCATCAGCACTGTTCATCGCAAATGAACCTCCTGTTACGGAAATGCCGTAACCGCTTAGCCCAAAGGAGGTGGGTTCACATATGCGTCCTTACGAATTGATGGTAATCATCGACCCCGAGGTCGAAGAGCGTACCGTAGAGCCGTCGCTTCAGAAGTTCCTCAATGTCATCACCACCGATGGTGGAACCATCGAAAAGGTTGACATCTGGGGCCGCCGTCGCCTCGCTTACGACATCAAGAAGAAGTCCGAAGGTATCTACGCTGTGGTGAACTTCACCGCCAAGCCGGAAACCGCCAAGGAACTTGACCGCCAGCTGAGTCTCAACGAGACCATCATGCGCACCAAGATCACCCGCCCCGAAGAGCAGAAGGTCGTTGCTGAGTAATTTCAGCTCCAGGCTTTCATTCTTTACCCCGCAGGAACGAACAAGGAGGCAGTAGATGGCAGGCGAAACCACTATTACGGTCATCGGTAATCTCACCAATGACCCCGAACTGCGGTTCACACCGTCAGGCTCGGCGGTAGCGAACTTCACCATCGCTTCTACTCCCCGGACCTTCGACCGCCAGTCCAATGAGTGGAAGGACGGGGAAACCCTGTTCCTCCGCGCATCGGTATGGCGCGAAGCAGCCGAAAACGTCGCCGAATCCCTCACCAAGGGCATGCGCGTGATCGTTTCCGGCCGCCTGAAGAGCCGTTCCTACGAAACCAAGGAAGGCGAGAAGCGCACCGTTATCGAGCTCGAAGTCGATGAAATCGGCCCGAGCCTGCGTTACGCCAATGCCAAGGTCAACCGCACCCAGCGCTCCGGCGGTCAGGGTGGCCAGGGCGGCTTCGGCGGCGGCAACAATAGCGGCGGCTTCGGAGGTGGCGGCGCTGGTGCAAACCAGGGCGGCAACTCCGGCGGAACGTGGGGCGGCGGCCAATCCGCACCGCAGGAAGACCCCTGGGCTACCCCGGGCGTCAGCAATGCGGGTGGATGGGGCAACGGCCCGGATTCCGAACCTCCCTTCTAAACACTCATAAAAGTTCGACGCCGGAACCCGCCGGACGTGCCGCAAGGCACCCGGGTGGCGACCGCCGTCGAGCACCACCATCCCGTGGATCCATTCCACGGGCTCCATAGAAAAGGAGCTCCACGATGGCTAAGGCTGAACTCCGTAAGCCCAAACCAAAGTCCAACCCCTTGAAGGCCGCTGACATCACCGTCATCGACTACAAGGACGTAGCATTGCTGCGCAAGTTCATCTCCGACCGCGGAAAGATCCGCGCCCGTCGCGTCACTGGCGTCACGGTGCAGGAACAGCGCAAAATCGCCCAGGCAATCAAGAACGCCCGCGAAGTTGCTCTGCTGCCTTACTCCGGCGCTGGCCGCGGCTAAGGAAGGGATTAACTAATATGGCAAAGCTCATTCTGACCCACGAAGTAACCGGTCTCGGTGCTGCTGGCGATGTTGTCGAGGTCAAGGACGGTTACGCACGTAACTTCCTGCTGCCCCGCGGCTTCGCTCTGACCTGGACCAAGGGTGGCGAGAAGCAGGTTGAGTCCATCAAGGCTGCCCGCGCTGCTCGTGCCCACGCTTCGGTCGAAGCTGCACAGGCCCAGGCCTCTGCGCTTTCTTCCAAGAAGGTCAAGCTCGTAGTGAAGGCCGGCGAGTCCGGTCGTCTCTTCGGCACCGTCAAGCCGGCTGATGTCGCTGCTGCAGTTGAGGCCGCTGGCCTCGGCTCCATCGACAAGCGCAACGTTGAACTGCCGAACCACATCAAGTCCCTTGGTTCGTACCAGGCCAACGTCCGCCTGCACGAGGACGTTTCCGCTGTCATCGACCTTGAGGTCGTTGCAGGGAAATAATCTCTGACGTAGCTCGAAGGACCCCCGTCCCCGGTTTCCGGAGGCGGGGGTCCTTTGCTATATGCGCTTTCGGGGGCGCGAACTGGCAGTAGATGCCCTCCGGCGGCCTCGCTACGGGCATTAGCTGCCAGTTCGCGCTAAGGAAGACGGGGGAACTTGATAGCCTGCCGGGGTGAACCTTGAAACCATGCGCACCAGGCCCTTCTCGCAAGTGGATGTCTTCACCGACGTGCCGTACCTCGGCAATCCGCTTGCAGTCGTCGTCGACGCTGAGGGGCTCAGCCCCGAGCAGATGCAGCACTTTGCCCACTGGACCAACTTGTCCGAGACCACCTTCCTGCTGCCGCCGAGCGATCCTGCTGCCGACTACCGCGTTCGCATCTTCACCGGCAGCGAGGAATTTCCTTTCGCGGGACATCCGACGCTTGGCTCGGCGCATGCCTGGCTGGCGGCCGGCGGAGTGCCGAAACAGGACGGGATGCTGGTTCAGGAATGTGGCGCAGGCTTGGTCAAGGTAAAGCTCGACGGCGGCCGGCTCGCGTTCGCTGCGCCGCCACTGACCCGCTTCGGGCCCGTGGACGAAGGAACCATCGAACAGCTGGCCGCCGGCCTCCGGCTGCCCCAAGCGGCGCTCCTGGATGCATCGTGGCTGGTCAACGGGCCTCAATGGATTGGCGTGCTCCTCGAGTCGGCCGAGCAGGTCCTTGGCCTTGAGCCGGACCTTGCGGCGTTGGGGGATCTGAAGGTCGGTGTGATCGGTCCTCATGAACCGGGCGCCGGAGTCGATTTCGAAGTCCGGACGTTCATTCCGGGAGACGCCATGGTGGAGGACCCCGTGACGGGAAGTTTCAATGCGGGGGCTGCCCAGTGGCTGATCGGCAGCGGCCGGGCTCCGGAGCAGTACGTCGCCGCGCAGGGCACCGTGCTGGGCCGGGCGGGACGGATCCACGTCGCGGTGGAAGACGGCGAGACCTGGGTGGGTGGGAGCTCGGTGATGTGCATCCAGGGAACGGTCCGCCTGTAGCGGGGGAATAAAAGGCGCGGAGCTGCAGTTTGGGAGTATAGATGCAAACGCATGTACTCTGGTTTGAAGCCATCGAACCGCCTAGCAACAGGAGACAGCCATGGAGACCCGCCGCATAACCGTCCTTTCCGCCGGACTTGGCGTACCGTCGTCGAGCAGGCTCCTTGCAGACCAGCTCGCCGCGTCGGCCAAGCGCCAGCTGGGCGATGCCGGCTACGAGGTCCGCGTGGACATTGTCGAACTCCGGGACCTTGCCGTGGATATCGCCAACAACTTCGTCACCGGCTATGCCGCGCCGCGCCTCGCGGAGGTGATCGCCGGCGTCGAGGATTCCGATGGCATCATCGCCGTCACTCCCGTCTTCAGCGCCTCCTACAGCGGGCTGTTCAAGTCCTTCATCGACGTGCTGGACCCCAAGTCCCTGGACGGGAAGGCAGTCCTCCTGGGCGCCACGGGCGGCACCGACCGGCACCAAATGGTGCTCGACTACGCCATGCGTCCGCTCTTCACCTACCTTCGGACCCGGATAACCCAGACGTCCGTTTTCGCCGGACCCCAGGACTGGGGAAACACCGACGACGGCGCGTCGCCGCTATCGGTCCGCGTGGACCGCGCGGCCGGCGAGCTTGCCCGGCTCCTGAGCGGCGAGCAGCCGCACCGCAAGGCGGACGCGATGGAATCCCTGCCTTTTGAGCAGCTCCTCGCGGGGATCACCGCGGCACGCTAGGCGAGGTAGTCCGAGGCCGGTTCGTACAGGGCGAGCCGGCCGAACTTTTCCGGCGGCCGGCTCGTTGACCCGAACATGAAGTGTCCCGTGGATTCAATTGACCTGGTAATGAGTGAGCGCAGCGGTGTGGAGATCGATTACTGCCCGCAGTGCAGAGGAGTGTGGCTGGACCGCGGCGAGCTCGACAAGATTATTGACCGTGCCGCCGGCGGATTCGGGGCTGGATCCACCGCGCCGCCGGCTCCGGTGGACGGACTCACGCCACCGCCGCTGTATGGCAACCCGGCCTACGAGACCCAGGATCCCCGCTATGCCGGGAATGACAGGCCACGCCTTGACGACCGGAACTACGGCAAGCAAGGTCACAACCGCGACTATGACCGTCGGCGGCCCAAGAAAAAGGAAGGCTGGTTGGGGGACCTGTTCGACTTCTAGGACGTGAGGGCTCGCCCGGCCCGGGCTAGTCCTCCAGCAGCTCGATGAACTCCCTGGCCTGCTTCATGCTGATGTCGGAATGCTTGGTCAGGGCCAATGCCGCGGCTTCGACGTCGCCGCTCTTGGCCAGGGTGCGGATCCGGCCGTAGATCTCGTCATTGAGCATATTGCTGCTCACTTCACGCGTGACGTCGCCCTTGCTGACGATTGCGCGGTACCGGTACGGGAAGTGCTCCGGCTCGTCGTCGTCGGGCATGAGGTCCTGCGGGGCGGGTTCGGGCTTGCGGAAGGGCTGCGGGTGCGCCGCAAGGGCGCCGACGGCGTCCCGTGAGGCGCGCAGGCCCTCTCCGGTGGCGCTGAGGTACAGCTTGATGGCCGCCATGGCCTGACCTTGGGCGATCAGGGAATACAGCTGCCGGTGTTGATCCTCGCTGAGCTTCGCGGCGGCCTCGCGGGCCAGCTCGACGGGATCCACGGCAGCTTTGTGGGTGGCCGCATTTCCGCGGAGTTCCGCTGAGCGGCGGGCGAGCACACGGCTCATCAGCAGCACGCCGACGACGACGGCCGCCAGGATCAAGACCGGAACGAGTAGGGAAGACATGCGCTAAAGCCGATCTATGTAGTTCTTGGCGGTCAACAAGTCCGAGTGGGTCGTCTGGCGCAGGAGCTTGATGGCCTGGATTTTCTGCCCGCCGCGGACCATGCCCTGCAGCTGCAGGGCGAACTGTGGATTCAACTGCCCGTTGGGGAGGATGGGACCGTTGTAGCCGGCCTGGCCGACTCCCGGGCCAGCCCCGGCTTGAGCCCTCAGTGCCGCCCGCGACTGGCTGTCCTGCTGGGACTGTTGCTGCGCATTCTGGCTGGGCCGTGTGGATGCATCGATGCGGGCCCTCGCTGCCGTCGCCGCTTGCACTTGGGCGGCCTGGTGGGCTGCCGAGCGGGCGGCCAGCTCCCGTTGATATCGTTCGGCGTCTGACAGCCCCGAGTTGCGTGGCTTGAATGCCGCCGTCAGGGCCCAAATCACGGCCACAAGGATGACAACGGGCATTGCGACCAGCAGTACATCCCCAATGGTGAAACCCATACCTAGAGCTTATGTCAGAACGCGGTTATCCACAGCACATTCCTGCTTTGGCATAGCTTCTGAGAGCCGACTGTCAAATTTCAGGCTGATTTGTGGGGAGTATCACATTTTTGGCATATTTATCCCCCTTTCGGCCGTCAGGCGGGGACCGGAGCCTGGATTGAGCGAATCGCCCTGTGGATGATCCGTGGAGGAAAATACTTTTGATCCACATGGCTCGAAGAACGTTTTCCCAGCTCAGAGGCTATTTGCCGGAAAAAGAATTTCTCTTTCCACAGGGTCATGCACAGACTGTGCACAAGTAGGGGTATGTATTCCACGCTTTATCCACAGGTCCGGCTTGGTGCCTCGGAAAAGCAGGGCTAACGTGGCTGAGTACCTGCTTTAGGTACTTGGAAAACCCCTGTTTCTTGTGGACGGCACCTTGGTGCCGTTGAAAAGCAGCGCGCCTGCGGACCTTTCTGTGGATAAGTTGTGGAAATCTTGGGAAAACCAAAATTGTCGGTGCCCTACGGAACAGTTTGGACCAGCCGGCATAAACGGCGCGGTCGGAGCAACCCACACGGGACATTGGCCTACCGCACCGCCGGGAACAGTTATCTTCGCGGTACACAATGGAGGACGGCTTTGTCAGTTACGCACTTGGATTCGATCGAGGGCGGCCGGACCTCGGACGCCAGCCGCAAACCTCCCCAGGACATCCCCGCTGAACAATCAGTTCTCGGCGGCATGATGCTGTCCAAGGATGCCATCGCCGACGTCGTGGAAATTGTGCGCGGACATGACTTCTACCGTCCCGCCCACGAGACGATCTACGAGTCCATCATCGACCTCTACGGCCGCGGCGAACCTGCCGATGCCGTCACCGTGTCCGATGAGCTCACCAAGCGCGGCGAGATCAACCGGATCGGCGGCCCTGCCTACCTGCACGAACTGATCCAGACCGTGCCCACGGCGGCCAACGCTGGCTACTACGCCGAAATCGTTGCTGAGCGCGCCGTCCTGCGCCGGCTCGTGAATGCCGGCACCAAGATCGTCCAGATGGGGTACGGCCAGGACGGAGAGGTCGAAGACCTCGTCAACCAAGCCCAGGCCGAGATCTATGCCGTGGCCGAACGCCGCACTGCGGAAGACTACGTGGCGCTCAAGGACGTCATGGAATCCACCGTTGATGAGATCGAGGCATCCGGCCACCGCGGGGAGGGCATGACGGGCGTACCCACCGGGTTCTACGAACTCGATGAGCTCACCCATGGTCTTCACCCCGGCCAGATGATCGTCATCGCCGCGCGCCCCGCCGTCGGTAAGTCCACGTTCGCGCTTGACTTCGCCCGTTCCGCTGCCATCAAGAACAACCTCGCCACCGTGATGTTCTCCCTGGAAATGGGACGCAACGAAATCGCGATGCGCCTGCTGTCCGCGGAAGCCACCATCGGCCTCCAGGACCTGCGCAAGGGCACCATCAAGGACGAGCAGTGGTCCAAGATCGCCACCACTATGGGCCGCATGAACGACGCTCCGCTGTTCATCGATGACAGCCCCAATATGTCCCTCATGGAAATCAGGGCAAAGTGCCGTCGCCTGAAGCAGCAGCACGACCTCAAACTGGTGATCCTCGACTACCTCCAGCTCATGAGCTCCGGCAAAAAGGTGGAGTCCCGCCAGCAGGAAGTCTCCGAGTTCTCGCGTGCCCTCAAGCTGTTGGCCAAGGAGCTCCAGGTTCCGGTCATCGCGCTCTCGCAGCTCAACCGTGGATCCGAACAGCGCCAAGACAAGCGGCCCATGGTTTCGGACCTCCGTGAATCGGGTTCCATCGAGCAGGACGCCGACATGGTCATCCTTCTCCACCGCGAAGACGTCTACGACAAGGAATCCCCCCGTGCCGGAGAGGCCGACATTCTCATCGCCAAGCACCGTAATGGTCCCACCAAGGACATCGTGGTTGCCTTCCAGGGACACTACTCCCGCTTCGCGAACATGGCGGGCGAGACCGGCGGCGGCGGGTTCTAGCCGCTGGTTGCCTAGTGGTGCGCAGACCCTACGAAGTCGAGGGCCTCACGGGCCAGTGCCAGCCACGACTCGTGATCCTCGGCGGTGACCGTGAGCCACTCCTTCATCGGACGACCCTTTCCTCGGGCACCATGAGGACATCTTCCCGCCCTGAACTTCGCGGCGCCAGACCCGGACGAAACGCCTACCGGCCGTTAAGCAAATGATCCGGCCTTCGGTTTCCGGGAGCCCGTCCCCGGATCTCCAGCAGTTCGCGGGCATGGGCATGAAGGCGCCGGTCCTCGTCGGTTTCCGGCACCCAGGGAGGTATAGGAACAGACGTGCCGGTTTCGTCCCTGGCAACCATGACCGTGAGGCAGTAGGTGGTGAGATTCATCTCACGGCTCTTCGGGTTCCCGGAGCGAACGTGCACGGCAATATGCATGCCTTTATGGCCTGTGTAGACGAGGCGGGCTTCGACTTCCACCACATCGCCGATCAACAATGGCCGGTAGAAGCGCACGCCCCCGGAGAACACGGCCACGGTGTCCTTGCCGCAATAGCGGGAAGCGCAGACGTAGGCGGCCTCATCGATCCACTTCATGACAATGCCGCCGTGGACTTTTCCGCCCCAGTTGACGTCAGTGGGGGCCGCCATGAAGCGGAGGACAACGCGTTCGGCTGTGCCGGCGTCGGTATATTCCTGCGCGTTCATGGCTTCGACAATCTTTTCCCGCACGGCAATCCGCGCGAGGGCGTTGTCGCGTTGCTCGATTTCCTCCGGCGTCGAAGGCTCGAACTGGGGGACTGGAACCGGCCGCCCGTCGGGACCGACCGCGACGAAGATCACCAGGCACTGGCTGCGCATCGTGGCCGGCCCGCCCTTGGGATCGCCGGAGGACACGATGGTCCGGATGTGCATGGAAGAGCGGCCCGTATAGACGATCGTCGCTTCGACCTCGACCATGTCTCCGCTGTTCACGGGGTCGGCGAAATGGATGTTGCCCACATATGCCGTGACGCAATAGGACTTCGCCCAGCCAACGGCTGCCGCGTAGGCGGCCTTGTCCACCCACTCAAGGACTGTGCCGGCGTCGACGGACCCGCTATGTCCGACGTCGGTGGGGGAAGCAAGGAACCGCAGGGTGACGGAGTGGGAGGGGAGCTCGCTCATGACGTGAGTGTATCGACGGCGTGGATACCGGCGCGCTGTATGACGGGCTGGGGACACCCAAGCGGACAGGCCTGGGTGTCGCCAGCGATGTGGTGCACGCGATCCTAGGCGAGAATACGCAGCTTTGAACCCCTCCGGCCGAAGACCGCGGCGTCGATGGAGATCCGTCCGGCGCCTGTCAGGGCCACAGCCGCGGCTGCGGCAGCGAGGGCCAGGACGAGTTCATACCCGCCCTTGTCCGCAAACAGGCCGGCCGGAGCGTGGACCAGGAACAGGGCGCCGAGCATGTCCAGCGCAAGGACGGCGGCGAAGACGCGTGTCAGCACGCCCGCAATGAGGGCAATGCCCCCGACAAGTTCGATGGTTGCCACGATCGGGGCCACGACATCGGCGGCGGGGACGCCCATCTTGCCGAAGGCGGCCTGAGTGCCGGCGATGGTGAACTCGTTGAATTTCTGCCAGCCATGCGCGGCGAAGATGAAGCCGACGATGACGCGCAGGACAGTAAGGGCTGTGTTGGTCAGGGTGGACTGGTTCATGTTTTTGCACCGTTTTCGGGTAGCGGTTGGCTGTCGTGAAGCTCCAAGGCCAAGGCCCAATTTGTTGAAGCTTCAACTCAAGCCTTTCGAACTTTGCTGGAAGTGTCAAACAACGGTGACGCAGTCAGACCGCCTCCGCGGTCCCGCATAAGCCCCCAAGCTGCGTGTCGGCGGCTCCCGCTAGGCTGGGAAAGTGCCCCAAACAGTGACCCGTCCCATCGCGCCCTCCACTGCCCGCGAGATCCTGCGCTTGGCTGTCCCCGCCTTTGGGGCGCTCATCGCGGAACCCCTCTTCCTTTTGGCCGATTCCGCCATTGTGGGCCATCTTGGCGTCCCTCAGCTGGCGGGCGTGGGGCTGGCCTCTACCCTGCTGTACACCGCCGTCGGACTTATGGTGTTTCTGGCATATTCGACAACTCCCGCGGTGGCCCGGGCCATCGGGGACGGAAAGCTCGCCAAAGCGCTGGCCGCAGGGCGCGACGGCGTGTGGCTGGCGTTGCTGCTGGGTGCCGTCCTCGCAGTGGCGGGCTTCTTCGCGGCTGAGCCGCTGGTCGGGTTGCTTGGAGCGAGCGGCGAGGTGCGCGCATACGGTGTGGAGTACTTGCGTTGGTCCATGCCGGGACTCGTCGCCATGCTGCTGATCTTCGCCGGAACCGGCGTGTTGCGCGGATTGCAGGACACACGCACGCCTTTGGTGGTCGCAACAGCGGGGTTCGCTATCAACATCGCCCTGAATTGGTTCCTGGTTTACGGCCTCCATTTGTCCGTGGCGGGGTCAGCCATCGGCACCAGCATCGCTCAATGGGCCATGGCCGCCGTCTATTTGGCCATAGTGGGACGGAACGCCCGGCGCCACGGCGTTTCGCTGCGCCCGGATTGGCGCGGAATCCGCACGATGACCACCGTGGGTTCATGGCTCATGCTCCGCACCCTCAGCCTGCGCCTGGCTATCCTGGCCACGGTCCTGGTGGTCACGTCCCAAGGGTCCGTGAACCTCGCCGCGCACCAGCTCGCGATGACCATTTTCTCCTTCCTCGCCTTCGCCCTGGACGCCTTGGCGATTGCTGCGCAGGCCCTCATCGGCAAGGAACTCGGCGCCTCCCATCCGGCGCGTGCGCGCGAACTCACCCGCACCATGATCCGCTGGGGCGTGGGCTTCGGCGTCGTGACCGGTGTAGTCCTCGCGGGCGCCGCTCCGTGGGCGGGCTTCCTGTTCACCTCCGACGCCGGCGTCCAGTCCGCGCTCACCGCGGCACTGTGGGTACTCGCCGTCGGGCAGCCCCTCGCCGGATACGTCTTCGTCCTGGACGGCGTCCTGATCGGCGCGGGCGATGCCCGCTACCTGGCGCTTGCCGGCGTCGTGAACCTCGCGGTCTATCTGCCGCTGTTGGCGGCAGTCCACCTGACCAGGCCCGACGGCGCGGCGGGGCTCGTGTGGCTCTGGGCCGCGTTCGCGCTGGGCTACATGCTGGCCCGCGGGGTCACTCTGGGGCTACGCGCCCGCTCCGACAAATGGATGGTCCTCGGTTCGCACTAAACTGGACTGGTGACTCTCCCCGCCTCTTCAGCGACTTCATCCACGCCCGCAGCAGCCGCCCTCTGGAAGCCCGTACTTCTCCGCGCCGGTGCTGCGCTGGTGTTTGGAGCCGTGACCGTCTTCTGGGGCTCGCCATCCGTTCACGTTCTGGCCTGGGCTGCCGGGCTCTATCTGCTCGCAACCGCGGGCGCCGCGTTCCTGGCTACGAGTGTTCCGGCGGCCGCGGCCGCCGTCGTTGGCCTGGCAGGGGTGGGTGCCTTGATTACGCAGTCCGACACGGGCGTTGGCGTTTCCGCGCTCGTCGGGTTGCTGGTGCTCGGGGTGTTTGAGCTGGTCAAGGGATTCCGGCACCGCGGACGTCACCTGCTTGCCCGCGACTGGAGCATTTCCGGTGTGGTGGGCATCGGCACCGCCCTTGCGTTGCCGTTTTTCATCAGCCTTGGAGCGCACGCGCTTCTCGGTGTTGCCGGCGGTGGCGCCATCATCTCGGGAGTCTTGTGGGTGCTGTCCGGCCTGAGCCTGCGGCACGATGGGCGAACCCCCTCCGCTGAGGCCGTAAACTAGTAGTCGTACGTTCTACCCTGCGTAGAACTCTCGAGGCGCAGACGGCGCCAGCACCCACATTGGAGGAATGACCTTGGCTGACCAAAAACCAGGAGAGCCGCGCAAGATGCGGACCTCGGTTAAGGGACCGCTGATGTTCTCCGCGTTCTGGGGCGTCGTGATCTTCTTCGCTGTGCTGATTTTCGCCTCCGGCGGCAGCGCCCGCACTCCGCGCTTTGACCTCGCCTTTACCGGCGCCGGCATCGCCTTCATTGTGAGTCTCGTCCTCGCCGCCATGCTTTCCATGAGCCACAAGGAAAACGCCGAGCACCTCGGCAAGGGCTCGGGCGTCAACCTCAGTTCCAGGAAACCGGGCCAAGGTCACGGTTCTGCGGCCCCCCAAGCGGGCAGCGAAACGGAAACCCCCGACGCCGACTAGGCCGTCCTAGCCTCCTATCGCATCACGCCACGCAACTTTTTGCCGGCTGGCCACCGCCGCAACCCGGGAAACTCGGGGCAGGCCGCCGTCGTGCACCTTGAAAAGCTGCACGACGTGACGCCCTCCCCTTATTCGGCCCCCGATGCTTTCCGGGCCCGGTAAGCGGCGACGTGCGCCCGGTTGGCGCAGTTGCCCGTGTCGCAATAGAGCTTGGAGCGGTTACGGCTCAGGTCCAGCACGACGGCGTCGCAATCGTCCGCTGCGCACACCCGCAGGCGGTCCATTTCCTTGCTGCGGATGACGTCCACAAGTGCCATGGCAGCTTCCGTGCCCATGCGTTCCGCGAGGGGCGCCTCAGGGGTGGTTGCGTGTAGGTGCCAATCCCAATGATCATGCTTGACCAGCTGGGGAAGTGCGCGCGCGTCGGTGAGGAGTTGGTTGACGGTCTTTGCGGCCGCGTCCTCATCCGCTGTCCACAAGGAGGTTAGCTGGCTCCTAAGTCGCTTCACGCTGGCCAATTCCGCCTCGGTTCCCTCCCTGGTCCCCGTGAATTCTTCCGCGTCAAGGAAGGCGTGAAGCTCGGCGGCACTCGTGAGGGATTCGGTCCCGTTGGCGGCCGTATTGATCAAATTGACCACGGTTCGAAGCGCGACTTCAGTGTCAGGTGCAAAAAGCACTTTGACTCCTTACATCTCTCGGGAGTATTGTCAGCAGCGTAACCCATTTTACTCCTGACAGGAGGCTGCTGTGTCAGCTGCAACAAACCGGGCTGGTGCTGCGGGCTTCATGGCGTCGGGCCTGGGGCTCGCGCTCTTTTCCTCAGCGGTTTTCGGCTTGTCCGGCTCGTTCGCCAAGTCCCTCCTGGAAACCGGGTGGACCCCCGGCGCGGCAGTTGCCATCCGATTGAGCGGCGCATCACTCATCTTGGTAATCCCGGCCGTCATCGCTCTCCGGGGCCGTTGGCACCAGCTCAAGGACAACTGGCTCACCATCCTGTTGTTCGGCGTGATCGGTGTTGCGGGGTGCCAGCTTTTCTACTTCAATGCGGTGTCAAGGCTGTCCGTGGGGGTCGCCCTCCTGCTCGAATACCTCGCGCCAACCATGATCGTCTTGTGGCTGTGGGCCGCGAGCCGACGCCGACCCAGGGCCCTCACCGCCCTTGGAACGCTGCTTTCCCTCGGCGGACTCGTCCTGGTGCTCGATCTCACCGGCGCCGTGAAGGTCGACTTCGTCGGCGTCCTGTGGGGCATGGCCGCGGCCGTCTGCCTGGTCATCTACTTCTTCATCACGGCCAAGCAGAACGACACCTTGCCGCCCATCGTGCTGGCCGCCGGCGGTCTCATGGCAGGCTCAATCCTTATCTGGATTGCCGGCGGGACCGGTCTGGTATCCATGACTTTCGCCACGGCGGATACGCACCTCGGGCCGTGGACCACGCCGTGGTGGGTCTCGATCGCCGGCCTTGTCATCCTGTCCACCGTGCTGTCCTACGTCACGGGGATCATGGCAGCCCGAAGCCTTGGGTCCAAGGTGGCATCTTTCGTCTCGCTCACTGAAGTGTTGTTCGCCGTGGTGTGGGCCTGGCTGTTGCTGGCCGAACTGCCCGGAGCCATCCAGCTCGTGGGCGGGGCACTCATTGTGTGCGGAGTGGTCTTGGTGCGAATCGACGAACTGCGGGCGGACAAGCGTGATGCTGCCGGCTTCGGCGAAGTGGCCCCCGAGCTTGACCACGCGAACGACGTCGAGCCGGTGCCCTCGGAGAGGGTGCTCTAAAAACCGAGCCTTGATAGGGGACTGGGCCTAGCATGTTGATATGTGCCGGAACATCCACACCCTCCACAATTTCGAGCCACGAGCCACCTCCGCAGAGGTAGAAGCCGCAGCGCTGCAATACGTGCGCAAGATCAGCGGCACCACCAAGCCGTCAAAGGCCAACGAGGAGGCCTTCGCCGAGGCTGTCCATGAGATCGCGCATATCACCCAGCATCTGCTCGATTCGCTCGTGACCCATGCGCCAGCGCGCAATCGCGACGAGGAGGCGGCCAAAGCGAGGGCACGCGCGGCCGTTCGGTTCGGAACGGCCTAGCTGCCCCCAAACTGCTAGCTCCCCCAACTGACTGGCAGTTGTTGTCGTTTTCGCGCCGGATAACGACAACAACTGCGAGTAAGTTGGGTGGGCCGGGACTTCGGTGGGCGGGGCTACTTTGCGAAGGAGCGCAACCGCAGCGAATTCGCGACCACCAGGACCGAGCTCGCAGCCATGGCCGCACCGGCGAGCATCGGGTTGAGCAAACCAAGGGCTGCCACCGGGATACCGATGGCGTTGTAGAAGAACGCCCAGAACAGGTTTGTCTTGATGGTGGACAGCGTCTTCCGGGACAGCTCGATGGCTTGCACCAGCTGGCCAAGGTCACTGCCCATCACGGTCAGATCCGAGGCCTCGATCGCCACATCCGTGCCCGATCCCATGGCGATGCCAAGATCGGCTTGCGCCAGGGCTGCGGCGTCGTTGACTCCATCCCCGGCCATGGCCACAGTGGACCCCTGGGCCTGGAGCATCCGCACCGCGTCCACTTTGCCTTCCGGCAGGACGCCCGCGAACACATCTTCCGGGGAGATCCCGACGGCGGTGGCCACTTGGGCGGCGACCGCAGCGTTGTCTCCAGTCAGCAGGAGAGGGCGAATCCCGAGTTCCTTGAGCTTCGCGATGGCTGCCGCCGAACCGGGTTTGACAGTGTCCCTTAGCGTAACAATTCCAGCGGGCTTCCCGTCGACAGCAACCCAGATGGCGGTTGCGCCGCCGGCTTCCTCAGTTGCCAGGGCCCGGCGCTGTGCATCGTCGGGGAAGATTCCGTTGTCTTCCAGCCAGCCGGTCCTGCCGGCCACGACCGTTCGCTCAGTGCCGTTTCCGGCTCCGTTCAGCGCAACCATTCCCCGGACTCCGCCGCCCGGGGCGGAACTGAAGTCCTTCAGTGCGAGGAGCGGGCCGGCGTCGGGCATTGCGGACTTGGCGGCAGCGGCAATCGCGTGGGCGATGGGATGCTCCGACGCTGCCTCGACGGCGCCGGCGAGAGAGAGCACGTCGGCGGGGGAGTGCCCGTTCAAGGCCAGGGTATGTCCGACGGCCAGCTTGCCGCTGGTGACGGTTCCGGTCTTGTCCAACAGGATGGCGTCCACAGTGCGCGTATCTTCAAGCACCTGTGGGCCCTTGATGAGGATGCCGAGCTGCGCACCCCGGCCGGTCCCGGTCAGGAGGCCAACGGGAGTCGCGAGCCCAAGCGCACACGGGCAAGCAATCACGAACACCGCCACGGCAGCCGTGAACGAGGCATTGAGGTCCCCGCTCAGCGCGAGCCAGACTACGAAAGTAGCCAGGGCGATGACCAGCACGACGGGCACGAACACGGCGCTGATCCGATCGGCGAGCCGTGCGATCGGGGCTTTGCCCGTCTGCGCCTGGCTGACCAACCGCCCCATCTGGGCCAGCGTCGTCTCGGAACCGACGCGCGTCGCGCGGACCAGCAAACGGCCCGAAGTGTTGATGGTGGCGCCCGTGACCTGGCTTCCCGGGCCGACCTCCACGGGCACCGATTCACCGGTGACCAAGGAGGCATCCACGGCGGATGAACCGCTCGTCACCAGGCCGTCCGTGGCGATCTTCTCTCCCGGGCGGACCACGAAGATGTCCCCGGCTACGAGTTGCTCGGCCGGGATCTTGTGCTCGACGCCGTCGCGCAGCACCGTAGCGTCCTTCGCCCCCAGGTTCAGGAGGGCCTTAAGGGCGTCGCCGGCCTTCGCTTTGGCGTTGGCCTCGAGATAGCGGCCCAGAAGCAGGAACGTGGTGACCACGGCGGCAACTTCGAAGTACAGCCCGCCGCCCATGCCTCCCGTGGACTCCATGCCCGGGTGTTCGGTCATCATGGGGTTGGCAAAGAGTTGCCACGCGGAGTAGAGGTATGCGGCCAAGACACCAATCGAGACGAGCGTGTCCATGGTCGAAGCGAAATGGCGTGCGTTAATGGCGGCCGCACGATGGAAGGGCCAGGCAGCCCACGTCACCACGGGAAGTGCCAGTGCAGCGGCGACCCATCCCCAGTGCGGGAACTGCAAAGCTGGAACCATCGAGATGGCGAAGACCGGAACCGTCAGTATGGCGGCGGCAATCAGTCTTGGCCTTAGCTGGCGGGACGCGGGGCCGTGATGCATGTGGTCTTCGTGGGCGCTGTGGTCGCCTTGCGCGCCGCCACCGGCGCCATGCTCGGCGTGCTCGGTCGTTCCTCCCTTAGACGCACGCTGCCGCATAACACCGGCACCGTCGCTGTGGTCATGTTCCGGCGCGCTATTGCTGCGGTCATGTTCTACAGCGCCGCCGTCACCGGTGCTGCCTTCGTTGCTGGACTCGATCGCGGGGCCGGTATGCGGCAGCGCGCGTCTAAGCGACGAAGGAGCGAGCGCGCCGAGCATATCGGTTTCGCGATCGTGGGTGTGGTCGGCGGAGGGGGCCGTGGACGGACTGGGCCTCGATTCGCGGATCCAGGCTTTGTAGCCCGTTGCGTTTACTGTGTCCACGATTTGTTGGTCCGTGACGTTGTCCGGGACTGTGACGTGGGCTGATTCGAGGGGGAGATTGACGGAAGCCTCCACGCCGTCGAGCTTGCCCAGTTTCCGCTCCACGCGGGCCACGCATGATGCGCAGGTCATGCCCTCGATGTCGAGTTCGATGATGCGGGTGCCCGTTTGGTGGAGGATCTCGTGATTGCTCACATTGGCCCCTAGGCCTCGTTGGCGACTACCAGGTAGCCGGCTTCGGCGACGGCTTCGCCGATTTCGGACGGCGACAATTCCTGGGTGGAGGTGATGGTGACGGTGGAGATTCCGCCGGCGTTCAGATCGATCTCGACATTTTCCACTCCCGCCAAGGACTCAATTTCTTCGCTCACTGCGGAAACGCAGTGCCCGCAGGTCATGCCGGAAACGCTGACGTTCGTCTGGATGGTGGCGGTGTGGCCCATGGCGTGCTCCTTGGTGGTGAGTTGAATGGTGTGGTGAGTGCTTGCGGGGTTACCGCAGCAGGCGCCCGATGGCATCGGCTGCCTCCTTGACCTTGATGTCGATTTGCTCCGCGCGCACGACGGGATCCGACTCGGAGGCGGCTCCGACGACGCAGTGCCCGATGTGTTCCTCCACGAGCCCGAGACTCACGGCATGCAGGGCTTTAGTGACTGCCGAGACTTGGGTGAGGATGTCGATGCAATATTTGTCCTCTTCCACCATCCGCGCAATACCGCGTACTTGGCCCTCGATCCGCTTAAGGCGCCGCAAGTAGGCGTCCTTGTTGGAAGAGTAGCCGCGTTGGGCATGCGCTCCATCCTCGACTTCGATGCCCGGCTGGGCGATGTTCAGGTCAACCGGGTTCAAATCCGTGGACTTCAAATCTGTGGGGTTCACATCGATCGTGCTCATGGTGCCAATGTATACCCCCTAGGGGTATGAAGCAAGTACCCCCCGGGGGTATGTGACCTGTCATGAGAGATGGAACTATTTACAAATTCCCGTTTTGCAATGCAAACCTTTTGCCGCTTGTGCTTCCGCTCACAAAAGTATGTTTGTAAAGTTTCCTTCCATACCCGAAGCGGGGGACCGCCGGGCACCTAACCCTTTTCTCCATGGAGGATCCATTGAAAATCGCACGCTCTGCGGCTGCCATTGCCCTCGCCGCCCTCGCGCTGACGGCCTGCGCCCCGCCCACGTCGAACAATGCCGCGTCATCTTCGGATGAGAAGTCCGGCACCATCCGCGTCTGGCTCTTCTCGGAAGTCAACCAGGACCCAAAATCCGCGGTAGTCAAGGCCGCGGTTTCCGATTTCGAATCCAGTCACAGCGGCGTCAAGGTCGACGTCCAGTACATTCCCGTCGACAGCCGGGCAGAACGGTTCAAGGCCGCGTTCAACGACCCCTCGAGCGCTCCCGACGTCGCCGAGTTCGGCAACACAGACCTTGCCAGCTACGTTGCATCCGGCGGATTGTCCGACATGACTGCGGACATCAAGGCCTGGGATGAGTCCAAGGACCTGGACGGCAAGATCCTGGCCACCACGGACGTCGGGGGCAAGAACTACGGCGTGCCCTGGTACGTCGGCGTCCGGGCCCTCTACTACCGCACCGATCTGCTGCAGAAGCTCGGACTGGGGGTGCCCAAGACCCTCGCCGACGTCGAAACCGTGGCCCGCGCCGTCCGCGCAGCTAACCCGGACATGCTCGGGATTTCGGTCGGTGGAGCTGCGCAGTTCTCCGCCATGCCCTACCTCTGGGCCAACGGCGGCAACATTGCCACGAAGAAGGGTGGCGCCTTTGTCTCCGGCTTGGATTCGGCCGAATCCCGGGACGGCATCTCCGCTTATGCCCGGCTGCTCAAGAACGACATCTGCCCGCCCCAGACGTGTGCCGAATTCGGCGGAAACGCCAGCGTCCAGCAGTTCATCGCCGGAAAATCGGCCATGACCATCGGTGGCGACTTCAACTACAAGGCCGTAGCGGCCAGTGCGGTCAAGGACAAGTTCGCGGTGGTTCCGGTTCCGGGCAATACGGCTGGTTCGATCGCCCCAGCGTTTGCCGGCGGAAACAACCTGGGCGTCTTCAACAGCAGCAAGCACCACACCCTCGCAGCCGAGTTCGTCGAGCTGTTGGCAGGCAAGAAGTACCAGCAGAAGATGTTCGACGCCATGGGCAACCTGCCCACATTCAGCGACGTCCAGAAGTCTGTTGCCGCGTCCAATCCGCAGCTTGACCCCTTCATCAAGACCCTCGCCGCCGGCACCAATTTCGTCCCGGTGACCGAAACCTGGTCCACCATCGACGCCCAGGGCATCTTCACCGGCATGTACCAGAAGATCGTCACGGGCAAGGCTGACGTCAATACCGCTACTGCGGATGCGGCAGCGGCCATGAACAAGGTCTTCGGATCCAAATGACGAGGTTCGTGAAGCACGGCCGATCCGCGCCAGGGGGCGCGGCGTGACGGCGTTCGCGTCCGCGAAGGCGGACACGAACGGGGCCAACCGCGAGCAGAACCGCAAGCCGACGACGGCGGGGACGTCCCGCCGTCGTGCGCTAGGCAAGCGCGGCTTGGAACCGTGGTTCTACCTGGCCCCGGCTTTCATTGTCCTGATCGCGCTGCTGGGATACCCGATCTTCCAGCTCATCAACGTTTCTTTGTACGACTACCGCCAGGCCCAAGTCAGTGGCAAGGCACCACTGCAATTCACGGGCCTGGAGAACTACCAGAAACTGTTCGCCGATCCGGAGTTCTGGTCCGTCCTGGGCAACACCGTGCTGTTCGCAGGCGCCTGCGTTGTCCTGACGCTGCTCGTGGGAACGTCGTTGGCGGTCTTGGCCACGCGGCTCCGGCCCTGGGTCCGGAGCGCACTGTTCGTAGTCTCCTTGGGCGCTTGGGCCACACCGGCCGTCACCGGCAGCGCCGTGTGGTTGTTCCTCTTCGACCCCACGCTGGGGCTCGTCAACAAGGCGCTCGTGTCGGTGGGCTTGACGCAGTTCAACGGCTACTCCTGGACCTACGACAAATGGTCCGCCTTCGGGTTGGTGGCCAGCGAAGTGGTGTGGTGTTCGTTCCCGTTCGTACTCGTGACGGTCTACGCCGGCATCCAGGCGATCTCCACCGAAGTCATTGAGGCGGCGCGGCTCGACGGTGCTTCCATGCCCCGGATCGCGCGCAGCATCATGCTTCCGATGCTGCGGCCCATCGTGATGGTGGTGACCATCCAGTCCATCATCTGGAATTTCAAGATTTTCTCCCAGATTTACATCATGACCAACGGCGGCGGTATTGCCGGGCAGAACCTCGTGCTGAATGTCTACGGCTACCAGCAGGCCTTCGCGGCCAGCCTTTATGGCCTCGGCTCGGCCCTTGGCGTCATCATGACCGCGCTGCTGATGATCATCACCCTCGTCTACCTCCGCATCCTCAAGAGAACGGGAGAAGTCCTGTGACCGCCGTCGACGTTCCGCTCCGCAAGAACCGGCCCGCACCGGTCGCGCCGCAACAGTTCCGCAAGGGCGGACGACGCCGGTTCGGCGCCGATGTGGCGGCACTCGCCATCGCGCTTCTTGTCGCGTTCCCCATGTTCTGGATGGTCCTTTCGGCCCTCAAGCCGAAGACGGCGCTCGACGCCGGCGATGCGGCGCCGTTCACGCTGGAACCGTCCTTCGACTCCTTCTTGCGGGTCCTGTCAGTGAACAACTTCGGCAGGTACTTCCTCAACAGCGTAATCGTGGCGCTCGTGGTCGTCATCGTCTCCACTGTGCTGGCGTTTTTGGCCTCCGTGGCACTGACCCGCTACCAATTCAAGATGCGCACCAAGCTGCTGATCGTGGTTCTCGTGTCCCAGATGGTGCCCGTCGAAGCGCTCACCATTCCGTTGTTCTTCCTGCTGCGCAATGCCGGGGAGGCCGTACCGTTGGTGGGCTTGAACCAGCTCGGCTCCCTGGTGCTGGTCCATGTGGGCTTCAGTATTCCGTTCGCGATCTGGATGCTTCGTGGCTTCGTGGCAGCCGTGCCGGTGGAGATCGAAGAGGCAGCCCGCATAGACGGCGCGAGCGGTTTCCGCTTTGTCCGCTCGATCCTCTTCCCGCTCGTGGCGCCCGGGGTGGTGGCATGCTCGGTGTTTTCCTTCATCTCCACGTGGAACGACTTCCTCTTCGCCAAGACATTCATCATTTCCGCCCAGGAGAACCAGACCCTGCCCATGGCGTTGTTGACCTTCTTCAAACCCGACCAGAACGATTGGGGCGCCATCATGGCCGGTTCCGTGATCATGACCATTCCGGTGCTGATCTTCTTCATCGCGGTGCAGCGAAAACTCGTATCCGGCCTGGCCGGGGCGGTGAAGGGATGAGCGCCGCGGATCTGCTGGTTCCTGTTCCGTCCTCGGTGGAGTCCAGCGGCGGTTTCCTGGAACTGGACGGAACCACCACGCTGGCCGCCGATCCGGAGCTCAACAAAGCGCGCCGCTGGCTCGCCCGGACCCTCGGCGCGGCCACTGGCTGGGACCTGTTCCCGGCCGCCGCCGCCGATGCGGGTATCAGCCTCCTGCTTGACCCGGAGCTCGACGCCGAGGCGTACCGACTGGAGGTGGGCGCCGCCGTCGTGATTCATGCGGGCGGTCCGGCCGGAGCCTTCTATGCCGCGCAGACGCTCCTGCAGCTGATGGGACCTGCCGCGTTGCGGCAAGCGCCCGTTCCGGAGACGGGCGGCGCATGGCCGGTTCCCAAGGTATCCATCCTGGACCACCCGCGTTTCGGGTACCGCGGGGCCATGCTGGACGTGGCCCGGCACTTCATGCCCAAGGACAACCTGCTCCGGTTCATCGAGGTGATGGCCATGCACAAGCTCAACGTCCTGCACCTGCACCTCACGGACGACCAAGGCTGGCGGATCCAGATCAACCGCTACCCGAAGCTCACTGAGACCGGGGCGTGGCGGCGCGAATCATCACTGGGTTCGTGGCGGGCAGGGGTTTTCGACGGGCTTCCGCACGGCGGCTTCTACAGCCAGGACGATCTCCGCGAAGTGGTCGCGTTCGCTGCCGAGCGGCACATCACAGTCATCCCCGAAATTGACGTTCCGGGACACAGCCAGGCCGCCATCGCCGCCTACCCGGAACTGGGAACGGGCGCGGCCCCCGGGGTGTGGACCCGTTGGGGAATCGACGAGACGGTCCTGGAAGTCTCGCAAACCTCGTTGGAGTTCTACCGCAACGTGCTCGATGAAGTGGTGGAGATCTTCCCGTCCCGCTGGATCAGCTTGGGCGGAGACGAAGTTCCGCTCACCCAGTGGCAATCCAGCGCCCAGGCGCAGTCCAAAGCCCGCGAACTCGGGATGCCGGACGTTTCGGGATTGCACAGCTGGTTTGTGGGGCAGTTGGCGGGGCACCTTGACGCACGTGGGCGGGCTACCTCCGTGTGGGATGAAATCGGCGACGGCGAGCTGCCGGATGGTGCGTTGGTGGCCTCCTGGCGAGGCTATGAAGGCGGTATGAGCGCGCTCAAAAGCGGTTATGACGTGGTCATGTGCCCTGAGCACAGGCTGTACCTGGACCACCGGCAGGCCGACGGCGACGACGAACCCGTGCCCGTGGGTTTTGTCACCACGCTGCAGGATGTCTACGGCTTCGAACCCCTGCCCGCGGGTGCGGATGGGGCGTTCCCGGGCAGGCTCCTCGGGGCGCAGGCCAACATCTGGACGGAACACCTGGATTCCCCGCGACGGGTCCACTTCGCCGCGTTTCCGCGGCTGAGCGCCGTGGCGGAGGTGCTCTGGTCCCAGCCGGAGAACCGGGACTACGATGGTTTCCTGGCCAGGCTCGAAGGCGCGCATCTGGAACGCCTGGAGGCCATGGGAGTGGAATACCGGCCGCTGTCCGGACCGCATCCCTGGCAGTTGAGGCCTGGCGTGGCTGGCTGGAAACGCGATTACGACGCCGAGCAGCGCATTGCCGCTGGATAGGACACACGTGGGTACTGACGGCATGGAGGCCCGGAACTCCTCGGCTTCGTTGCGGAAGGCGCTGGCTTTGCTGGCGGTGGTGGCGGAGCATCCGGTGAGCGCGGACGGACTCGCCTTGGTGGAGCTGACCAAGCTCTCCGGGCTCAACAAGAGCACGGTCCTGAGGTTGGCCGCGCCCTTGTTGGACGAAAACCTGCTGGAACGCGATGCCGAGAGCGGCCGCTTCCGGCTGGGCCATGGTTGCCTGCGTTTGGGACAGTCATACCTGGACCGGCTCGATTTGCGTAGCGTCGCGAACGCCGAGCTCAGGGTGCTGATGAGGGCTACGGAAAGCACCTGCCACTTGGTGGTCTTGTCCGGCCATGATGTGGTTTACCTCGACAAAGTTGAAGACGAGGCAACAGTTCGTATGGCATCGCGTGTTGGGGCGACCATGCCGGCGTATTGCACTGCGGTCGGCAAAGCCATGTTGGCGTTCAGTCCGGAGGAAGTGGTGGCTCCGATCCTGGCCGGCGACCTGGTGCCGATCACCGACAGGACCATCACGGATCCCGAGCAGTTGCGGACTGAATTCGCCGCGATCCGACGCCGGGGCTACGCGATCGACGACCGTGAGAACGAACCCGAGGTCCGGTGCGTGGCCGCCCCGATCTTTGGCCACGATGATCACGTGGTGGCCGCCCTCAGCGTTTCATCGTTGTCGTCCCGCATGACCGCCAAACGCGTCCGGGAAGTAGGTCCCATGGCCGCCGAAACCAGCCTGCGCATCTCGGCCAAGCTGGGATCGCGACGGGCAGGCGCCAAACTCGCCAAGCTGGCTTAGGGGGGCTCATGGAAACGCCAATGAACGACGCCGGTGCTGCGGTTGGGGCGGACGGTGCCGCAGGCGCCTACTTCCGGGCGAAGTTGCGGTTCGAGATCGACGTCATGGACGTCGCCGATGCGGCTCCCGGCAGTTTCGTGCTCATGGATACCCGAAGGCAGTCGTCGTGGGACCACGGCCATATCCCTGGTGCAGTACATTTGCCGACGGCCCAGATCCCTGCGCGGGCCGCTGAGCTGATCCCCGCTGGGAGCTCAGTAGTGGTCTATTCGTGGGGACCGGGCTGCAACGGAAGTACCTTCGCGGCCCTGGCGTTCGCCGAGCTTGGGTACCCGGTGCGGGAGATGATCGGCGGCATTGAGTATTGGGCGCGGAACGGCCTCCCGGTGGAGACAGCTACAGGCGTTGTCGTTCGGGACTTCGATGGGCTGGTCACGGCGCACCAACCCGAGGGGTAGCGGCCATCGCTACCCCCAAGCCGCCCAGTCCTCAGGCCTGAGCGACGGGCGGCCGAGAAGGTAGCCTTGGGCCGCGGTCATCCCGAGCTTGGTGACCGCAGCCAGCTCGGCCTCGGTCTCGATCCCTTCGGCTACCAGGGCGGCTCCGATTTCGGAGGAAAAACCGACCATCGCAGCTCCCAACGCCCGCTGGCCTGGATCCGTGTCGATCCCGGCGATGATTTCGCGATCGAGTTTGATGAGGTCCGGCTTGAGCTGCAGGATGTGGCGCATGGAAGCAAAGCCGGCACCGGCGTCGTCCACGGCTATTCTGAGCCCGGCGTGCCGCAACGGTGCCAACACTTCGGCGAGCGGCTCATAGTTGGTCACCTCATGGCGTTCGGTGACCTCAAGAACGATGCGTCGCGGAGGGATGGCCGACTCCACAATCGCGGCTGCCAGCCGGGGGTCAAGGCACGCCCGGGGTGAGAGGTTTGCCGCGATGTACAGATCCGGTGGGAGCCCTGCCGCGGTGGTCAGCGCCGTCCGGAGGGCAAGGATCTCAAGCTCGATATCCAGGCCGACCGAGGCGGCCTCCATGAAACGCACCTCGGGGGACAACTCCTGGGAACCGCTGAACCTTGTCAAGGATTCCACTCCAACGACGTTGCCCGTTTCCAGGCACCGGATCGGCTGGAATGCTGTGATGAGTGAGCCGTCATTGAGCAAGGCCTGGATGCGGACAGTGACTTCCGCCCGCGAACGTGTTGCCTCTGGATTCAAGACACGGCAGGTGCCCTCGAAACCGCAGTCCCTGCCCTCCCTGTCGCGAATCGGCCTTCCGGCTACATCAATCAAGACGCGGCTGCCATCCCGGTGGCGGCACACGGTGATTACACGTGACCACGAGGAGTCGCCGCTTTCCCTGGCTTTCCAGTCCACCCGTGCGTCTGCCAGGTCCCCGGGGTCGATCACGCGGGTGATGTGCCTCCCCAGCAGTTCGGAGGGTTCGTACCCCGTGATGTCCTTGCTCGCCGGGCTGCAGAACGTAAATCGTCCATCGGGCCCCGTGGCCCACAGCCAGTCCATGCTTGTGTGCAGCACGGTGTCCATCAAGCGCGACGTCCGGAACGCCTGGCTGCGTTCCCGCTGCTGCTGCCGCATGAGACGCCACGCGGCCAGTACCACCAGGGGCACGATCAGCAGTGCGAGAAGCGCGGGGAATCCGGTCTTTTCATCGATGCCGCCCCACGGCGGAAGCCCGAAAGCCAAGGGCAGGCGGATAGACAAGGCGACTGCAGCCTCGATGAATACGACAACCAGCAGCCACCATCCGGTTGAAGCCGACGCCAGCCGGTTCGCTTGGCGTCCCTCCCGGGAAGACGCCCTCTTAAGCCGGGGAAAGCGCATGAAGGGCATCACCCAATAGTGCCACCAAGCCGGGCTCCGGGGCTTACGCCGTAACGGCCAGCGCGTCGATTTCCACGAGCATGACTTCGTGCGGGAGGTCGACGAACACCGTGGTGCGGCTAGGCAGTTGGCCGCTGGGGACGTTCTCGGTGATGAATTCGCCGTAGACCTCGTTCATGGCGGCGAAGTCGTCGCGGGTGGTGAGGTAGACGCGGAACATGATGACGTCTTCCACTGAGGAGCCGCCGGCTTCGAGGATCGCCTTCACGTTCTCCAGTGTGCGGCGGGTCTGGACTCGGACGTCGCCCTCGCCGATGTACTGGTTGGTGGCGGGATCCATGGGGCCTTGGCCCGAGACCTGGAACAGGCCGCCCTTCTGGATGCCTTGGGAGAATACGTGCGCCGGGGCCGGAGCGTTTTCGGTCAGTACTACAGTCTTTTCACTCATGCGGAGTTCCTTTCGTGGCTGATCCAGCCGAGGTCGCGGGAGATGGCCTCGGTGCTGGCTTTGAGGTCGGGCAGCAGCTCAAGCAGACCTTCATAGCTGAGCATCACCACCGGTACCGAACAAGAGGCTGCGGCCACGACGGCGCCGCTCGCGTCGCGAATGGGGGTCGCGATGCAGTGCACGAAGGATTCGTGCTCGGCGTTGTCATGGGCCCAGCCCTGGACCCTGACCTGCTCCAGTTCGGCCAAAAGGACCTCCCGCGAGGTCAGGGTGGTGTCGGTAATTCTTGTGTAGTCGAGTCCCGCCGCGATCTTTTCCTGCCGGCTGCGCGGCATGTCGGCAAGCAGGACTTTGGCGACGGCGGCCGAATGCAGGGACGCGGTCAGGCCGATCCGGGAGTACATCCGCACGGGATGGTGCGACTCGAATTTGTCGATGTACACCACGTCATTGCCCTCGAACGCGGCAAGGTGCACGGTGTGCCCGGTCTTTCCGTTCAGCTCAGCCAAGTACGGGTGCGCCACTTTGCGGATGTCCCGCTGCTCCAGGGCGAGCGAGGACAGCTCGAACAGTTTGGATCCAAGCATGAACCGCTGGTCCTCATCGCGGACAACGAATCGCTTTTCCTCCATGGCGTGCAGGAGCCGCATGACGGTTGTCTTGTGTACCGAAGCCTTGGAGGCAAGCTCATCCAGGGTGGCCGGTTTGGCCGCAAGCTCGGCTAGCAGGTCGATGGCCCGCATCAGGCTTTGGCTCATGGTGCTGTGCTCCGATCGTGAAGGCTTCGGTCATGGCTGCTGAAGTGTCCTGCGGCGACGTGGATCGCAGCCCATTCGGCGTCTGTGGAATCGAGGATGGCCGAAAGCAGGGCGGAGCCGGGGAGCGGGCCACGATCGCCATGCACGGTGAGGGTGCAGGCTGCGGCGACGTGACCGCGGCGAAGGCTCGCCTTCTGCCCGAGGCCGAACAGCACGCCGCTGAGGTACCCGGCCGCGAAGGAATCGCCTGCGCCCACCGGCTCAAGCACGTCCACGGACAACGCCGATACTTCGGACCGCGTCCCGTCCCGTTCCAGGGCGATGGCGCTAGTGGCTTCGTTCTTGATGACGACGACGGCGGGATCAGGTATGAGGCGCCGCAGTTCAGTTTCGTCCGTAGTGCCGAAGGCGTGCTCGGCTTCGTCCTTGCCCACCAGCACGATGTCGGCGAGATTGGCCAGGCGGCGCAGTACGGAACGGTCCTGGCCGGCCCAGAGCGCGGCGCGCCAATTGACGTCGAAGCTGATGAGGCGGCCGTGCCTCGGGGCGGCGAGGATGGCCTCGGTCAGCTGAAGGCATTCGGCCGAGATCGCCGCTGTGATGCCGCTCAGGTGGATGAGCGATGCTTCGTTAAGCAAACGCTCGACGGCGGGATTCGCCAGGGTGCCCAGGCTCATCGCTGATGCGGCGGAACCCTGCCGGTAGTACAAAACTGAACTGCCGCCGTCGGGGTCTGTTCCCTGGGCTGGCACCTTGACGTAAAGCCCGGTGGGCCGTCCGGGATCGACCTCGACGCCGGAAACGCCTACTCCGTGGCTGCTGAGTTCCTCCAGGATCCGGATACCGAATCCGTCCTTGCCCACCCGGCCTACCCAGTGGGAGTCCAGGCCCATGGCAGCCAGGCCCATGGCAACGTTCGATTCCGCGCCGCCGATGCCGCAGTGCAGCTCCGTGGCTTGGTGCAGCGGGACGGGCTTCACCGGGGTGAGCATGGCCATCGTCTCGCCCACACATACAGCTGAAAGCATGAAACTCGCGCGCTCCCTCTGCCGCTTCCAGCGGCACTCGACACCCAATGAAGAAGGGATTTCCGTGGCCTGGTCAGGGAGTGCCGGGCCACGCCGCGGCCTTGACTCCCAATCCTGCACCATGTTAGACATATCACCAACAGCTTTGCAACCTGCGTTGCAAAATACGCAACGCACCGGGTTTGCGAGCAGAATGCGCACAGTGAATTGCGCACAGTGAAGTTGCGCATCGTGAAGGGATCGAACTGGTGAACACTTCCACGTCCGGGGCCGGAGCAGAGGCCGGGGCAATTGCGGCGGACGCCGTGGGCCGCCTGGCGGATGTCCGGCTCGACTGGCGGCACAAAGCCGTGCCCGCCACAGCCAACGGCACCAGCCACCGCGAGTTCCTCTCCACCCACCCGAAACTCAAGGACCTCCAGACACCGTTGTTGACGCTTGATGCCGGGGCGATGCGCGGCAATGCCGATCGGCTGGCTTCGTGGTGCGCGGAGCATGGCGTCTTGCTGGCTCCGCATGGAAAGACCACCATGGCGCCACAGCTCTGGGCCGAACAGCTGAGCCGCGGGGCCTGGGGGATCACCGTGGCGAACTTCGCCCAGCTCCGCGTGGCCCGCGCGTTCGGCGTGCGGCGCCTGCAACTGGCCAACAGCCTGAGCGATCCGCACGCGATCGAATGGGTCGCCAAGACCGCGAGTCCGGACCAGCCGATCCTGTCCTGGGTGGACTCCACCGTTACCGTGCAGGTTATTGGCCGCACCTTGGAAGCCGTTGGAAGCAACGCCGTCCTGGATGTCCTCGTTGAGCTCGGCGGGATCGGCGGCCGCACCGGGGCACGAGGCGTGGAGGCTGCACTCGACGTCGCCCGCGCCGTCAGTGCCTCCCCGCACCTGCGGCTCGTGGGGGTGAGCGGCTACGAAGGATCGTTGGCCCACACGGCCGACGCCGGCAGTCTTGCCGCCGTCCGCGGCTACTTGGGCCAGATGGGTGAGCTGCATAAGCGGCTCCTCGTGGAGGGTCTCTACGGATCGGACGCCGTCATTCTCACCGCAGGCGGCAGCGCCTACTTCGACGACGTCGTCGACGTCCTTTCGCCCTACGCCACCGCTGGCTCCGAGGCAAGCCCCCGGGTGGAACTCATGATCCGCAGCGGCGCCTACATCATCCACGACGACGGCTTCTACCGGGGCATCTCGCCGTTTTCCCGCGACGGCGGCCAGCCGCTCATGGCAGCTATGCACGGCTGGGCGCGCGTCGTGTCCCAGCCCGAACCCGGCCTCGCCATCCTCGACGCCGGCAAACGGGACTTGCCCGTTGACGAAGGCCTGCCGCGTCCACAGCTGATCGGGCCCGCGCTCGGTGGTCCCATGCTGCCCCTCGGCGGTGCCGAGATCACGGCCGTCAACGACCAGCACTGCTTCATGACCTTCGACGCCCGCACCACCACCGTGCGGCCCGGCGACGTCGTGCGCCTCGGACTTTCGCATCCGTGCACAGCCTTTGACAAGTGGACCCTCATCCCAGTGCTGGCGGACACCGACGGTGACCAAACCGTCGTGGACCTCATCCATACCTTCTTCTAGGACCCTCGCCATGAAGACCCTCATCAGCAACGCCATCCTGGTGGACGGAACCGGGATGGACCGCCGCACCGCGGACGTCCTGCTGGACGGCGAGGTGATCGCCGTCGTCGCCGACGCCGGATCCCTCACCGCAAGCGGAACCGGCGCCGAGCGGACTATCGACGCCACGGGACTCGTCCTGAGCCCCGGCTTCATCGACATGCACGCCCATTCGGACCTGCAGCTGCTGGTCAACAAAGACCACTACGCCAAGCTCAGCCAAGGCGTCACCACCGAACTGTTGGGCCAGGACGGGCTGTCCTACGCTCCGGTGGACGACGCCACGCTTGCCGGAGTCCGCGAGAAGATCGCCGGCTGGAACGACAACCCGCAGGATTTCGACTGGGATTGGCGAACCGTGGGCGAGTACCTGGACCGCCTCGACGCGGAAGACGACCGGGGCCGGATCGCCACCAACGCCGCCTACCTCGTGCCGCAGGGAACCGTACGGGCCCTCGTGATGGGCTTCGCCGAAGGGGACCCGACACCTGAGCAGCAGGAGCGGATGCAGGACTTGGTCCGCACCGCCATGGAGGAAGGCGCCGTAGGGATGTCCTCCGGACTGACCTACACCCCCGGAATGTACGCCCGCACGGAGGAACTGGCAGGACTATGCCGGACCGTGGGGGAGCTGGGTGGTTTCTACGCCCCGCACCACCGCTCCTACGGAAAGGGCGCGCTCGGCGCCTACGCTGAGATGATCGGACTGAGCAGGGACACCGGCTGCGCGCTGCACCTTTCCCACGCCACCATGAACTTCGCCGAAAACAAGGGCAGGGCGGGCGAGCTTCTTGAACTCATCGACGCAGCGCTCGACGACGGCGCCGACATCACGCTCGACACCTATCCCTACCTCCCCGGAGCCACCACGCTCGCGGCCATCTTGCCCAGCTGGTCATCCTCCGGCGGCACCGAGGCCACACTCGCGCGCTTGGCTGACCCGGCTACGCTAGCGAGGATCCGCGAAAGCGTGGAGATCTACGGCTCCGACGGCTGCCATGGCGTGGTTGCCGAGTGGCACACCCTGGAGATCAGCGGCGTCCAGAACCCGGCACTCGCCGGCCATGTGGGCAAGACCATCGCCGCAATCGCGGCCGAAACCAACGCTGAACCCTTCAACGTGTTCGTTCGGATCCTCCAAGAGGACCGCTTGGGCACCGGCATCCTGCAGCACGTCGGACACGAGGAAAACGTGCAGGCCATCATGGTCCATCGCACGCACACCGGCGGCAGCGACGGCCTCTTGGTCGGAGCCAAGCCGCACCCGCGTGCCTGGGGAACCTTTCCCCGCTACCTGGGCCATTACAGCCGCGACCTGGGCTTGCTGACCCTGGAAGAAATGGTCCACCACTTGAGCGGCCGCCCCGCCAAGCGGCTCAAGCTCGACCGCCGCGGGCTCGTCCGCGAAGGCTACGCGGCCGACGTCGTCCTCTTCGATCCGCGCACCGTCCGTGACGAAGCCACCTTTGAAAACCCCCGCAAGCCAGCCACTGGCATCCATTACGTGTTCGTCAACGGGACGGCAGCGATCGACGGCGGGAAGCCCACCGGCGCCCGTGCCGGCCGCGCCCTGCGCCGCAGCCCCGACGGACGCACCCGAGCAGGAAGTACGGAATCGCATGACTCCTGAAGAATTCGTCGAACAGCTTGAAGCCGACCGCACCCTCGCCGTCGTCCGTGCGCCATTTATCCCCGACGCCGCCGAGCTGTGCCACGCACTGGCCGGCGCCGGCATCCGCAGCGTCGAACTGACGTTCACCACCCCGGACGTGCTGAAGCATGTGCGGCGGGCGGCGGACACCGCCGCGAAGCACGGCGCCGCCGTCGGAATCGGTACCGTGATGACGGCCGAGCAGGCAAAGGCAGCAATCGACGCCGGTGCCCGGTTCCTGGTGACTCCCGGCCTCCGCCCCGAGGTTGCGGCGGTGGCTGCGGCCGCCGGTATTCCCTTCAGTTTGGGCGCCATGACACCCACGGAGGTGGCGCAGGCCCTTGACCTCGGTTCCGCGGCAGTCAAGATCTACCCGGCCAGGCAGCTCGGCCCGGCCTACCTCAAGGATCTCCAGGGTCCCTACCCTGGCATCCGGCTTCTGCCCTCCGGCGGGATCGACGCCTCGAACGCCAAGAGCTATCTCGACGCCGGCGCCGCAGCGGTCTGCTGTGGAACCAGCGTGGTCCCTCCCTCCGCCGTGGCCGCAGGCGACTGGGCTGACATTTCGGCCAGGGCCGCCGCCTTCACCGCCACCCTCGCGTAGGAATCCCCAGAAAGTGACCTCCATGAATGAATTCCTGAACTGGCTGCGGCACGATACCGCCGGCCTGCTTCTCCTGGCAGGGGCCGGCATTGCCCTCCTGTTGTTTCTCATCATCAAAGTCAAGGTAGAACCGTTCATTGCCTTGGTGGGTACCAGCGTGCTCGTCGCGCTGGCGGGCGGCGTGAGCATCGATGCCCTCGTCGGCTCGCCGATCAAGAGCGGTGACGCACTCATCGAGAAGGGCTTCGCCGGGATCCTCGGACACATCACGTTGATCATCGGCCTGGGCACCGTCCTTGGCGCTATCCTGGAACGTTCCGGTGGTGCGGAGGTCCTGCTGGGCAGGCTCGTGAAGATCTTCGGCGAAAAGGGAACGCCGCTGGCCATGGGCGTCACCGGTTTTGTCCTCGGCATTCCGGTCTTCTTCGACATCGGTATTTTCGTGCTCGCACCCCTCGTCTACGTGGCGGCGGTACGCGGCGGGAAATCCCTGATTCTGTATGCCTTGCCGCTCCTCGCCGGCCTCTCGGTGACCCACGCCTTCCTGCCACCGCACCCGGGTCCCGTGGCAGCGGCTGGCCTGTTCCACGTTGAACTTGGCTGGATCATCATCATGGGCCTCGCCTGCGGTATCCCCGCTTGGTTCGCTTCCGGCATTCTCTGGGGCCAGTGGATCGGCAAGCGCGTGCAAGTGTCCGTTCCGGAGGACCGCGTGATCCCGGAGGCAGAGGAAGCCGTTGGCCACGAGCCGCCTATGAGCGTCGTTGCCCTTGCCATCGGCCTGCCGATGCTCCTGATCCTTGGCGCCACCTTCGGCAATGTCTTCCTGCCCGCCGGTGGTTTCCGCGATGCGCTCGTGTTCTTCGGCAACCCGGCCATTGCGCTCACCGTTGCCGTTGCACTCTCCATGTGGCTCCTGGGCACGCGCCGGGGCATGAGCGCCAAGGACCTCTCCGAACTGAGCTCGGCCTCGCTGAAGCCGGTCGGCATGATCCTGCTTGTTGTTGGAGCCGGCGCATTCTTCGGCGCCGTGCTCTCGGCAACCGGGGTTGGCAACGCGGTGGCGGACACTTTGGCCAAGGCCGGGCTTCCGGTGATCGTGTCCGCTTACGTGATTGCCTGCGGCATGCGCCTCGCCCAGGGCTCGGCCACGGTCGCGATCGTGACCACCGGCGGCATCCTGGCCCCGGCGCTCACGGCCGGGCACTATTCGCAGCCGCAATTGGCCCTGATTGTCATGGCCATCTCCTCCGGCTCCATCATCGCCAGCCACGTGAACGACGGCGGATTCTGGATCATCTCCAAGTACTTCAACATGTCAGTCAAGGACACCCTGAAGACGTGGACGGTGCTGGAGACCGTGCTCTCGGTAGTGGGCTTCGGCATGGCGGCGCTGCTGTACCAGTTCGTCTAAACGCTGAGCGACACGGAAAATCCCTGGCGCCTCCGGAATTCCGGGTTATAGGACAAAACGTGTGTATGGATTGTGCCTGCTTCCCAGTGTTGGCGGGCGAATTTCGGGGTAGCTAAGCTTTGGAAGCTTAGGGTGGCTGGGGTGCTTGCATATCTCTGGAATGTCTGGTCTGCGGTCAGGCGCTGGTACGG